>JAQWJE010000013.1 GCA_029248525.1 Candidatus Binatia bacterium | reverse complement strand
GCGGCCAACTCGACTCAGGCGACCATCTATTTGGAGGCATCGTTCTCGCGCAGGGGCTTTCTGCGGCCGCACAGACCGTCTCGGGCAAAAGCCCGCACTCGATCCACGCGCAATTTCTGCACCGCGGCAATCCCAAACAACTCATTGATTATGAAATCCGCCGACTCCGTGATTCACGTGCCTTTGCCACTCGAGAATCAACCGCCACGCAGGATGGGGTGGCCATCGCAACGGTTACCGCGTCTTTTCATCACGATGAGGATGGACCTGAACATCAACTGCCAATGTCCCCGGGTGACGGCCCTGGCGGTGAAAGCTGGGAGGGGTCGCTACGCAAAGCCTTGGGGTTACCCAAGAGTGCGACTCCCGACAGCAGCGTGATGGGGGAACTCCCTATCGAGATTCTGGCTCCGGATGGTTTTGCCATGTTCAGTCGAAACGTGAAGCAACCCCATGTCACCGCCTGGATGCGCACCCGCAGCGCGCTGCCCTCGGATCCGCTCATCCACCAATGCGCTTTGGCCTACGCCAGCGACTATATTATTCAGGCGGGTTCATTCCACGCGCATCCGATCTCGGCCATGGAAGTACAGTCCGCGAGCCTCGACCATGCGTTATGGTTCCACCGCCCGATCCAGTTCGACCAATGGCATCGGGTCGACCTGGATAGCCCGATCACCGCTGGCGGCAGGGGCATCGGGAGGGCGCTGATCTTCTCCCAATCCGGCGAACTCGTTGCCTCGAGCGTTCAAGAGCACCTGATCCGACCTACGCCTGATGGAAAACATCCCGCAGCACGCAAACGTCAGCTACCGGACCCGACATAGAGGATTTCCCGAGGGCTATTCAACGTAGCCGAGCACCCGAAGAGACTCTGCAGTATCGCGCGAAATTGCAGGCTGCTCGTTTGCCGCAGCCTGCTTGTCCAAACGTTCCGCCTGGCTTCGAGTTCGGTACCGATCGATCTCGGCCGCCAATCGACTCTCGCTACAAGCCACCGTGGTTGGCTGATTTTCCTGAGGGTCGGCAGACATTGAAAACAGACTGCAGCGATTTCCTTCGCGCATCAATTTCTGATCGCCCATCCTTACGCCGTCAAAGGAGTTTTTCGGCGACTCGCCTAAAAGTCGCGTAAAAAAGAGTGGGCTCTCCGGTAATATCGGCGGCGATTCTCTTTTATCAGTCTCAACCCGCAACAAGCCTGCCAAGCTGCGACTTGAACCAACGCCCTCGAAAGGAAGACCTGCCAGTTCCAGGATCGTGCTGGCAACGTCAGTGATTCCGACCGGATCCTCGCGCACGACCCCCTCGGCAATTCCCGGACCCCGAAACACCAGCGGTATCTGCAATTGCTCCTGATGCGCGGCCAACCCGTGGCCAAGAATTCCATGCTCGCCAAAAGCTTCTCCGTGGTCAGAAACCAGCACCACCAGAGTGTTCTCACTCAATCCCAGACGCTCAAGTTCGTCGAGAAATCCCGCAACCATCTGATCAGCATCGACGATCGTCCGATCGTAGTCATCGACCACCGCCCTCTGCCTTTTAGGAATTCTCGAATCCAGCTTACCCTGGCTCCAATCAGCACTATCCCGAAACAGCCCGCTGGAAGCAGGCGTTGGATCCCATGGGTCATGAACCCTGTAGGTATGGAGAAACAGAAAGAAGCGGCGGTCGCGGTTTTCCCGGATGTAGTCGATCCCATCGGCGAAGACTCCAGCACCACGCCCCTCGGAGAGAACATGGTACTCTCGAAAAAGATCGAACCCGTACCAGAAACCAAAAGGGCCACTAATGAGTCCGTCCTCGGTGAAGGCTGCGGTCGCGTAGGAACCCTTCTGGAGAAGTTCCGCTAAAGTCGGAGTTGCGGTGTTGCGCCCTATTCGACCATTCGGCAGCTGTGCGCGGGGAAACTCACCGGTGAACAGACTCAGATGAGCGGTGCCAGTGCTCGCGATCGTCGTCATCGCGTCGGTGAAACGCACCCCGCGAGCCAAAAGCTCTCGATCCATGACAGGCGTGGTCGACCGGGCGTAACCATAGCCGGACATATGGTCCGCACGCAGAGTATCGAGAGAGATCAAAACGATGCGCAAAGATTCCTCGTCTTCAGAGATCAGGATCTGTGGTGCGCCCCAGACAATCAAGGGCGAAGCCCTTCCGTTTGAACCAAGCTGAATCAATTCAAGCTGGCACAGACCTTCCTTACCCGAAACATCGATCTGCGGGACGCGCCACCCCTCTGCGTCAACTCCAGCGGTTATGGTTTGCGCCAACAGCTCGTCGGCCTCTCCCCCACAATCAAGAATCCCGCGTAGCTCGATTGGCTCCGCTCGCTCACCGGGGCGAGACGCCAGAAGCCCCCACGGCAGCTCCAGAGAAGCCGCTGATGGCAAGACGAACGAGCGACTCCGCAATCGAGACGGAACAGGGTCACTTGCGACCAGCTTGAACAACAACTGCAAAGTTTCCTGCTCATCAGGAACGGCGTCGGCCACGGCTTCCGCGTCGACTTGCAAGCGCAACCGCCCGGCTCCCAAAGGCTCGATGGTCCAGCCCCGATCAAGTCGAATGAAGCGCCCTCCGGCCGCGATCGCGTTCGCGGCTTCCGTGCCGAGAAGAACGGGCACGCCCAGAGCAATTACCTCCAGCCCGATCACCGAATCCTCGCTGACAGCAGCGACATCGATATCGGCCTCGATCAACCCATCCTCGAATAAAGCCGTTTGGAGATCTGTGATGGGCAGAATTTCCGGGGCCACAATCACTTCTCTGGCGGTTCGGCCGATCGCCAGCATGGGTTGATGCTCATGCGCAGGCTCGCCAAAGTCGCGATCACGCAATCTCTCCTCGACAACAACGGTCCGTGATGACAGCGGCTGATTCACGCACCCTGTAACCACGAGGGTGGCGAGAAGAGCGGCCAGCCCCACGGAGTTCCGATCTGCAACCACGTCAGTCCGTTCTCTCCATCAATGCGATGGTGACTTCCTTCCGCCTCGCCGCGATTGCTTCCTCGCTCTCTTCCTCGATTTTCTCATCCGGCTCGATCTTGAAGATGGCCTGCCCCTTGGAGACGACTTTGCCGTCGAGATCCGAGGCGAGATTCTCGGTAATCGTCCCCGAGAAAGGAACACTCACCTTATTGAACATCTTCATCACTTCGATGACGAAAAGAGGATCTCCTCCCTCAAAATGAGTACCCACCTCCGCCAGAATCGGTAGATGCGGTGCTTCGCGCGCAAAGAAACTGCCACCCATCGGCGTCACGATTTCGTCGGAACTGGCCCGCGGCGGCGGCGCCAAAGCCCGCAGGCATTCCTTGGAGAATTCTGCGTCATTGAATTTCTCCGGGAATACCGGCTGCAGCTTCTCGTCGATTTGAATATCGAGGAATCCCGCGCGCAGACCAATGCGCGGGATCAACAACAGCCAGGACAAACCTTCCTGAAATCCCCGATGCGCAGAGACGCAGCGGTCCCAGAAGTCCCCGCCTCGATCAGCCAGACTCGCCGGTGCTTTCGCTGTGGCAAAAAGCTTCATCAAATCCGCGTGGGAGGCCGCGCCCGTGAGCGACTCGATCTCGGCGTAAAAAGCGCTGGCGCTGTTCAAAATCTCGAGATCGTGCCCCCAGATCTTGTCGGAAGGTGGCTTTTGTGAAGAATCCTCGAGGTTCAGGAAGCGATAGAGCTCCTCGAGGAAGCGGATCGGATTCGCGACGAAGGACACAGTATGCCCGTCCCGCTGCCACAATTCGCCGTCGTAACGTCCCAGAAATCCGCCGAAGATATGAGCACTTTCGAGCAACCTCTCAATCGGCCGCCGGAGAAGAGTCTCCTTGGCCGCCAGAATGGCGCGACCCGCGGGATCCTTCTGGGAGTCCAGCAATTGGCGTACCGCCTGGTCGAGATCCACATCGTTGATGACCAACTGCAGCGAGCCGACAGCATTCAGAAAGGGGCCCATGAAGCGCGTTGTTGGCTCCGCCATCACACCCTTGCCAAGGAACCATTGCACCAAACCGTAGTGAACGGGCAAGTTGGTTTGCAGATCTGCGCCACGAATCTCCATGCGTCGCAGGACTTCAGCCATCGCCTCGTAGTTCTCGCGTCGCGTCTTGCCTGACGTCAGCACAAGGGCGATATTCGAGTCATAGGCTCCTGCGAGATTATAATAGACAAACGAACCCGTGTCGGGATTTCGTTTACCGATTCCCTGATCGTAGCGAATCTCGCCATCAAGCGGTGCAGACCATCCCTTGATCATACCGCCGGCATGGGGCTGCAAGGCTTGGTTGGTGGCATTGATCCGAACTTCGAGTCCCGAAACATTGCGGACGATACGCTCGGGACGAGGCACACGATCGCCGTGAACCGCGATCAAGCACATCGCCTCGATCAGGTCATCGACGTAGAAAAAGTCACCGGCATCATCGGGATTGGTAATCTTGAGACGATAGGCCAACTCCGTCACGATATGCTCGACCTGAATCCGTGTATTCATCTCCATGAAGAAATGGTCGAATCCATCCACGATGCACTCAAAAGTCGAGACCGAATTCAGGCAGGTGGCTTCACCGAACCTCTCGCCTTCCTCTTCCATGCGGGCAAGCGCGCCTTTGTCGCCTCGTAACACTTCGGCTGCAACCTCATTGGCCTGCGCGATCTCCACGTCGAGCAATTCCTGAGTCAGCGAGACTTCGAGAAGTTTCTGCTCATGCATTTGTACCGAGCAGTCCCGACCACCCAGAGACAGGCACCAGGACCCGTTGCCGATCAATTGAATCTCGTTATGACGAGTCAGTTCGATATTGAGTTCGATCAGGAAATTGCGGTTCGAGCCCGGCTCAACCACCTTCGACTCGGCCAGAATATCCATCACGGCCGTAGCGACATCAGCCGGTGCCTGAACGACGCGCTGGCCCTTACCGCCACCACCGCCGATATGCTTGAAGCGAATGCGACGGCCGGGATAGTCGACCCAGATCGTTTCACATTCGGCCAGAGCTTGCGCCTGCAACTCCTCGATCGTGACGAGTTCCGATGTGCCGGCATACCCCGCCTGCAATAGAGCCTCGGCATTCTCGGAAAGTCCCTTGTCGGAGTTCCATGTGAACGACAGATCTTTCTTTTTGGCCAAGGCTTCGAGCCCCGCCTGATCACCGACCCGGCTTGCGAGCACGCGCGAAGATATATCGTCGACACCAGGAATCACGGCGTTGCCCAGACTGCGAGCCAGCTTTTTTGCTTCGTCCTTGGCGCCAGCCTGACGAATCACCGCCGAGGACGGCCCGACAAACGCCAGCCCTGCCTTCTCGATCGCAGCGACAAACTCCGCGTCCTCAGCCATAAAGCCGTAGCCGGCAAACAAATGCGTGTATTGGTGGTCTTTCGCAATCGCGACGATTTCAGCGATCCGCTCGAGCTTCTCTTCCTGCCCGACACCCATATAGTCCGGGACGCGGTGGACATTGGCCGGAAAAGCAATACTCCGTAATTCGGGAGCCAGACAACGCGGGTAGGTCACCGAATCTTTTTCGGAGAGCAGCATACCCCACTCGCCAACGCCGGCCCTGGCGAAGACCTCAAACGCCTCCTCGCGAACAGGCCCACGACAAACGACCAGGATCTTCATCCCCGAGAGATCGAACGAGCGCTGCCAATCTGTCGCAGCTTCAGCGAAAAGGGTGGTTTCCAAATTCTGATTCAACACGACTCTACCCCTTACTCGAATTCACGCTGCGGCCCGCTCATCGGCGAAGGCTCATAGGTGCGCATCAGAAAATCCAGATTCTGAGCCAAAATACGGCGACTGGTCCCGGGCATCACGACCCGAGAGATACTGCCCAACGACAGGGCTTCCTTCGGGTTCATCAGTTCGCTCTCATAGCGATCCGTGAGGACCTGCAGAGCCGCATCCCTCGCGACTGCGGCCTCGGCCTCGCTTGCCCCGTCAGCCAGAGCTTTTCGGTAGAGCGCCTGCGCCTCTTTCAGCTCGCTTTTATAGACGAAATCCTTACCCGCCGGTCCCATCACCGCGACTCGAGCGTGCGGCATCGTAAAGACCATATCGGCCCCGACAAAATGAGAGTTGTAACTCGCATAGGCACCGCCGAAAGCGTTCCGGATGATCAAAGTCATCGAAGGTGTTCGAAGATCGATAATCGAGTCGAGGAAACGACGCCCCTCAAGTACGATCCCGCCCGACTCCTGCTCCCGCCCCGGTAAGAAACCGGTTGTATCCTCGAGAAAAATCATCGGAATATTATAAACGTTACAGAAGCGGATAAATCGGGTTCCCTTGCGCGCGGCATGAGTGTCGATCTGCCCGGAGGAAACGAACGAATTATTGGCCACAAAGCCGACGACATGCCCCCCGATGCGACCGAAGGCCGTGACCAGATTGCGAGCACGCGTTGGCTGAATCTCGAAATACTCGCCATGGTCACAGATCTGCTGCATGTAGAGCGTGATATCGAGCGGCGCATTCATGCCTGCCGGAGAATTGAACGTCCGGCGGAACAAGATATCTTCTTCCATCGTAAAGCGATCGACCGAATCCGAAGTCGGTCGGAAAGGAGCGGTGCTGCGGTTATTATCAGGCAGGTAGCTCAGTAGACGCAGCGCCGTGCGCAGCGAACCGAGTTCGTCCGGAGTCGTCAGGTCGCAGACGCCGCTCTGCGCATGAACGCCCGGTCCACCAAGGTCATCGGCGGAGATCTCCTCCCCGAGAACACTTTTCACGACGCCCGGGCCCGTGAGACCGATGAAGGTATCTTCGGACTGGATCATGAACGATCCCTGTCGAGGCAAATAGGATCCTCCGCCCGCATTATAACCGAACATCAGACTGATACTGGGCACCAAGCCGCTGATCCGTCGCAGGGCCGTGAAGGCTTCGGAATATCCGTCCAGACCGCCAACCCCTGCCGGAACGAAAGCTCCGGCGGAGTCATTCATGCCGATCAGGGGAATGCCGCGCTCACCCGCCATATAGATCAAACGCGCCAGCTTGGCTCCATTGGTCGCGTCCATCGAACCGGCACGCAGAGTGAAGTCATGGCCGTAAACAGCGACGTCACGGCCATCGACATTGAGCACGCCGCAAACCAGCGAAGCGCCGTCGAGATTGGGACCCCAATTCTGCCAGAAAAGGTTGGGCTCCTGAGCGGTCAGGACCTTGATGCGCTCGAAGACCGTCATACGCCCCTTGGCGTGCTGGACCCTCACACGGTCCAACCCACCACCGCGCTCGGGTTTGGCAATCAATTCCTCGCCTAGAGCAAGGGCGTCCTCATAAATTGAGGCCGGTTGCTCACTACCCTCGGTTTTCGAAGGTGTCGCGAAGGGGTTTTCAAGAGTATACGTGGGCGTTACCGCCTCTTCTGGTGCAGCGTTCTCCATGATTCTCCGAGCTAAGGTGTCGTTTTAACTATACTAATTGCACGAGGCTCCCTACGGAGCCTGCGTACGCGGACCTCGTCGCCCTCACCCTTTAACAAAACGAACGCCCTCGGCACTTCTTCGCTTTTGCCCTCAGGCGGAAGGGAAGGGTCGCAGGTGCTCCAGCAAGTCGTCTCCTGCCAAAAGTCGCTCGAGTTCCTCACCGAGATCCTCGGCATAGCGCAGGACCTCCCGCCAGGCTTGCTGACGTACGGCGGTCGACATCGTTTCGAAATCCGAGCGATCCGGCACCCGGCCCCCCGGAAGTCGGGCGATAAACGCCGCCGATGGTGCCAATTGCACGACGTCATCGAGATCGGCCACGGCAGGCCCGCGCCAGGGCATGAATTTATCGAACCAACCGGGCGAGATTCGGGTAAAAAAGTGCGGAAAAAGCACCAGACCAGCGGGACGGCGAAAGGTGAAATCAAAATGGTAATCCGTGATTCCACCGTCGCGGTAGATACCGGCAGCGGCGCCCGGCAGATCCCTGATACCCGGAATCAAGAGAGGTACGGCTCCTGTGGCCAGCACCGCAGGCCGCAGGGCCTCCGCCTGCAAACATGTCTGCCGGGTGGAAAAACCCTGAAACTCGAACGCGGCATCGCCCGTATGGAAAACCCAACGTTCAAAAAAAGTGGCGAGTGCTTTTCGTGAAAAAGTATTGGCAAGCGCCGCTGCTCCGAGGCCGGCAAGAAGTGCTGCACGATGATCCGTATCGACGAGCGCCCGGCTCCGGGTGGCGAGAATATGCGTGCGGATCAGGGGATTCCGAAGAATTTCATCTTCGCCATGAGCGCCGAGCGTGGCGTCCAGCACGCGCTCCATTTCGTGCAGCACCTCCGGTGCCGTCGGTTTTTCGTCGTACACCTGCCCTGTGTAGGCGTCCCTGAATCGCTCGGAGGCAGCATCCGGATCCTGCTGGGCAAAGCAGATATGGCGCCAGGCTCCGATCGACGACCCGAGAAGGTGCAACATCTCGCTTCGATCACGCAACAACCGCTCGCAGAGCACCCGGTCGATGCCTGCGAGAACGAGCCATTTGGGCCCGCCGGAAGCACCCAGCAGAGTGGTGAAATCATCGCGGCGAAAGCCGTGATCGGCCAAGTGTTGCCGGGCACGGCTACCGGCACGAATTTCCAGAAGCTGCGGCATGAAAATTCCTCGGAGGGATCACACAACCTTGCTGGAGGATCGCGCGATCAAATTCCTCATGCCGGCGGCCGCAGCCGCCACAGCACAAGTACGAATCCTCCGGTGATCAGCGCCGGGAACGGTATTGCCCCCACGCCTATCTCGGCGCCAATCGCACCGATCATGAACACCAGCATCCCGACGACAGATGCGGAAAAAAGAGCCGGCACAAACAATCCCACCGCGCAGGCAATCTCGCCTATTCCGACCAGATAGACCAGCTCGCTCGACAACCCCATACCCGCAAAGTTCTCGATTGCCGCATCCAGTTGGATCAGTTTATTGGCACCCGCTGCAAAAAAGACGACTGCCAGAAGCCCACGCACAATCTGAAACCAGTTCACTCACCATCTCCTTCAGGAGCCCATGCATCACCGGCATGCCCCGCCACTAATCTTCCGACTTCCGATGGAGAACACAAGCTTGCACGCCCGGAACTTTCCGTTGGACCGGTTCCCTCGGAATCTGCTTGAACAGGGACAAGGAGACTCTCCATGAAGCGATTGACCACGAATCTCGCCTATATGATGGCGACCCTCGCCATTGTTGGCTGCAGCAGCGCCACGCGAACAACACCCGACACCCGCCTGCAACCGGTCGACCCACCGCTTTCAGCGGCGCGGCCATGGACGGGGCTTGCAGCAAACGACGATCCGCAAGATTTCCACTTCGTCGTGGTCAGCGATCGGACCGGCGAACATCGGCCGGGAGTTTTCCGCGATGCCATGGCACAGATCAACCTGCTGGAGCCGGCGTTCGTGGTCAGTGTCGGAGATTTGATCGAAGGCTATACCGAAGATCCCGCGACACTGCGTGCGGAATGGGCGGAAATTCAGGGCTATGTCGGCACCCTCGGGCAGCCATTCTTTTACGCGGCCGGCAACCACGATATGTCCAACGCCGTCATGGCCGAGGAGTGGCAGACCCGATTCGGGCCATCCTATTATGCCTTTTCCTACAAGGACGTTCTTTTCATCACCTTGAACTCCGAGCTCTTCGGCATGGTTCACGATCCGAGCAAGCCGGTTCCGGGCCCTTTCGATCCTCAGGAGCAAATGGACTGGCTTGCGGAGACACTCAACGCACATCCGAGCCCCCGTTGGACGATCGTCCTGGTCCACCAGCCACTGTGGGATTCGCCTCGCATTCATCCGGATTGGCTTCGCGTCGAGACGATGCTCGCCAAGCGCCCACACACGGTATTCGCTGGACATAGGCATCGGTATGTGGAGCATCGCCGGAACAACCAGAGCTACATCACACTTGCCACGACTGGAGGCGGTTCTGATCTGCGCGGGCCCACCTATGGGGAATTCGATCAGGTCGCGCTTGTCTCCATGACTCAGGATGGTCCGGTGATTGCCAACCTGGATCTCGACGGAATTTTTCCGGCAGATATGCTCACCACCGGAGACCGAAAAATCATTCAGGCTCTGGAAAAATCCATCCAGCCTGTACCGGTCGCACACCATGGCGAAACTTTCCGTGGGGGCGAAGCCGTATTCGCTTTCCGCAATCCAACGGCCCGACCCGTGCGCCTTGAGGTACATCCAGATCCCGGCTTGATGATGCAGGCAACCCCCGTCTTGCTCCAACAAGAGATCCCGGCGGGTGAAAGTCAGACTTTCCGGATCCAGCTCAAGCCTCAAACGACGACAACCTACGAGAAGCTGGCAAGCGGTCGCGTGCGGTTCCGTGCCGAAACTACGACTCCCGAAGGCGACGCCATGGAAATTGAAGTCGAGCATGTCCTTCTGCCCGAGAAAAAACTGCCGATCGGAAGTCGTATTGACCCGGTCCAGATCGACGGCGATCTGGGCGAATGGTCGGAACTGCCGATCGAAAGTGCCGGTTTCTCGGAAAAGGATCATGCCGAAAAATACACGGGGCCCAGCGATGCTTCCCTGCGCTTTGCGGTCGAACGGGATGAAAAGAATCTTTACGTAGCAGTCGCGGTCACCGACGATGTGCTGGTCGCAAGTCGGGAAAAGATTGCTCGCGAGCAGGATGGACTGTCCCTGCAACTCGACGCACGACCGGCACCCGCACGCACCACCAACAAGGACTTATGGACCTCGGTCCGCAGCGGTGAGTTTCGTCAGATGGCATTGATCACGGCCACCTTGGTTCCGGCCGCAGAAGACCATGTAATGAAGAGGTTCACAGGGGGCGCCGAGAGTCCGTGGACCTACGCGATCCGGCGACAATCCTCTGGCTATACGATCGAATTCGCCTTGCCTCTGGCGTATATCGCCGCGCAGCAAGGGGAGGATTGGGAGGAAGTTCGGATCAACCTCAGCCTGCAGGACACGGACGATGGAGAGAAGCCCGCCGCCCTTTGGTGGCGCACCAGCCGCTTCGGCGCACAAGCTGTCGAGGGGTCCGGAACCTTTGTCCGCTAGCTGATACGGGAGCGCTTCCCGACCGACATACCCTACCGGGAACAATCAGTCGGGAAGCACCTGGCCTTCATGACTCGGCTAGAGCCGCTTCAATACCCGCAAGAACTTCCTTGGCCTCAGGATCTGTCGGCGGCTCGAAGCGGGACAGGATCTGGCCCTGTTTGCCGATCAGGAATTTACCGAAATTCCACTTGATATCGCCGTCTGCCTCCGGCGTGGTCGGCGTGGAGGTCAACCATTTATAGAGAGGCGCCTGATCGTCACCGTTCACGTCGATCTTGGAGAACATCGGGAACGTGACCCCAAAGCTGGTCTCGCAGAATGTCTTGACGTCTGCATCCGATCCCGGCTCCTGCCCCGCGAACTGATTGCAGGGAAACCCGACGACCGCGAAACCGAGATCGGCATATTTTTGCTGCAAAGCCTCGAGACCCTTGTACTGGGGCGTCAGGCCGCATTGTGAGGCCACATTCACCAACAAGACGACCTTGCCTGCAAAATCAGCGAGCGACTGCTCCTCACCATCAATATTCTTCATGGAAAAATCATGTAACGAACTCATCTTGAACTCCTTGATTCAGGGAACGACGACAACCTTGCCCTTGACCCGGCGCTCGGAGAGATCACGCAATGCTTTGGCCACATCCTCCAGAGGATACGATGCCGAAATGCGGGGTTTGATGCGTCCTTCCTCAAACCAGGTCAATAATTCGTTCACATTTTCATTATGGGTAGCGGGATCGCGCCCGACAAAGGCTCCCCAGAAGACGCCTACAATATCGCAACTTTTGAGCAGAGTGAGATTGAGCGGCGGCCGGGGGATCTCACCGGCTGCAAACCCGATCACCAGAAAGCGGCCCTCCCATGCCATCGCCCGCAGGCAGGGCTCCGAGAAGTCTCCGCCTACCGGATCGTAGACCACATCGGCGCCCTTGCCACCGGTGAGTTCGCGAATCCGCGTCTTGAGATCTTCTTTCGAATAATCGATGACCTCGTCGGCACCGTGCTCCTTGCAGACGGCGAGTTTCTCGGGGGTCGATGCCGCAGCAATCACGCGAGCGCCCATCACCTTGCCGATCTCCAAAGCCGCAATCCCGACACCACCTGCTGCTCCGAGCACGACGAGGTCCTCGCCTGCACGGAGCTTCGCTCGTTGCTTGAGCGCGTAATGCGAGGTTCCATAAGTGAGCAAAAATGCCGAGGCCGTCTCGAAATCCATCGAATCGGGAATCTTGAAGACCCCACCCGCATGGAGCACGATCTCCTCGGCAAAACCCTGCCAACCGCAATTGGCGAGAACACGATCGCCAACAGCCAGACCCTCGACACCCTCGCCAATCGAGAGAATTTCACCGGCCACTTCGCCTCCGGGCGTAAAGGGTAGCGGCGGCTTGAACTGGTATTTATTTTCGATGATCAGGACGTCCGGGAAATTGACCCCGGCGCTGCGCACCCTCACGACAACTTGGCCGGAACCCGCCTCCGGGGAGGGGATCTCTTCGACAACCAGACTTTCCGGGGGACCATATTCCTTGCAGAGAACAGCTTTCATGGTTCTTTCTTAACCGAGGCGCGACCGAGAGGCCAAGTGGGCTCTCACGAGGCTTCCGGCCCGTCCTTTATTACCCTTGCCCCCATCTGCGGGTCACGATATTTTCCGCCCATGAGTGCTTCCGCCAATCCCAGACTTCGACGGTCACTCCTATGGGCACCCGGCGACGACCCGCACAAGATGGAGAAGGCGACACGAACAAACGCCGACTCGATCATTCTGGACCTCGAGGACGCCGTCGTGCCCGACCATAAGGTCGCGGCCCGCGCGACCGTCCGCGACTCGCTGCGCAACCTCGATTTCCATGGATCCGAGAAACTCGTTCGCATCAACCCGTTGGAGACGGGCCTGGCTCTCGATGACCTCACCGTCACCATGGCAGGCCAACCCGATGGGTATATGATCCCGAAGCTGCGGAGCGAAGATGACGTCCGTTTCATTGATCGAGCGCTGAGCAATCTCGAAGCAATCTCGGGACGCGAACCCGGGAGTGTTCGCGTGCTGCTTCTGGCAACCGAGACGCCGGAAGCAATTCTGAACATACGCCGGATTGCACAAGCCAGCCTGCGCTCCTGTGCCATGATGTGGGCGAGCGAGGACCTCTCCAGTGCACTTGGCTCGCGCAAAAGCCGCAACGAAGATGGCTCCCTGCCGGATGTTTTTTCCTTTGCCCGCTCTGCCTGCCTGCTGGCAGCAGCCTCCGAGGGGATGGACCCTCTCGACATGCCCTATTTCGATTTCCACGACGATGCCGGACTCGAGAAGGAAGCCAAGGAAGCAGCCGACCTTGGGTTCACGGGAAAAGGTGCGATCCACCCAAACCAGATTCCCATCATCAATCGCGTCTTCGTGCCCAGCGACGACGAGGTGGCCGAGGCTAACGCCCTCCTCGAGGCCGCGCGTGAGGCTTTCGCGGCGGGACAAGCCGCTTTTGTATATAAGGGCGCGATGGTCGACGCGCCGCATATCAATCGAGCCCGGCGGATCGTCGCACGCGCCGAAGCCGCCCACGCCCCCAGCCTCTGAGCCGAATTCCTGTCAGTAGCTCGTGACAAGGGCCCCAATTCCGTTCTACACCGGGGACGGAGGATTCATGCCCATGAGCAAGCCCATCTGGAGTACCCGTCCGTCCGCTTTTGCGGTTGCCCCCGCGCAGCAAAATGAAGCTCGAAAAATTCTCGATTTTCTCTATCTATCCGAGGGCCTTTCCAACAGCTTCCTGATCACCACGCCCGAGGGACGGATGGTGATCAATACCGGAATGGGTTTCGAGGGGCCCACGCATAAGCGACTCTACGATGCGGTAGACGACTCGCCGGTGCGGTACGTCGTCTTCACGCAGGGGCATGTCGACCATGTTGGTGGCACCGATGTTTTTCTGGAATCCGGGACCGAGATCCTCGCCCAGGCAAACAATCAGGAACATCAAAGCTACGACGGTCGACTCGCGAGCTTCCGTGCGCGCCGAAGCTTCTTCGCTTTTATGGACGCCATTCTTCAAGCGAGTGCCAAGATGCCCGATGGCCCGCCTGCTACTCAGAGCCAACCCGTCCCGACAAAAACGTTCGTCGACACGATGTCGCTGGATTTCGGTGGCCAACATTTTGAGTTTATCGCGACGCCGGGCGGTGAAACACGCGATTCGCTGATCATTCATTTACCCGAGCATAAGGCGCTTTTTTCCGGGAACCTTTTCAGTTGCCTTTTCGGCCATATTCCCAACCTCTGCACGATGCGCGGCGACCGATACCGTGACGCACTCGAGTTCGTTGAATCTGCCGATCGCGTCCTCGCACTCGATTGCGAACTTCTTCTCGTTGGGCACGGCCCTCCCCTCGAAGGCCGCGATCTGATTCGACGCGAGATCGAGCGGGTTCGTGACGCGACTCTCTATCTTCATGACGCCACGATCCGTGGCATGAATGACGACAAGCCCATCGATGAATTGATGCGCGAAATCCAGTTACCCGAGCACCTTGCCGTCGGGGAAGGCTACGGGAAAGTATCTTGGGACGTGCGGGCTATCTGGGAGAACTATTCGGGTTGGTTCCACCAGCGCTCGACCACGGAACTCTACGAGACTTCCGCTGCCAGTATTCACCCCGAATTGGTGGAATTATCTGGCGGCACGGAAGCCATCGGCAAACGGGCTCGCCTTTGCCTCGATGCGGGTGATGCGGTCAAAGCGTTGCACCTGACGGATATCGCCTTGAGCACAGCACCTCGAGACCCCGAACTTCTCGCCATCTGTCGTGATGCACATCGAACACTCGAAAAAACCAGTACCAACTTCTGGGAAACGAAATGGCTCCAGCATCAGGCTGGTAAAATCGAGGCCGAGCTCGCGGGGCCGAAGATTTGACTCAATGGATCGATATCGAAGACCTGCGGGCACCGGTTCTGAACGACTTCCAGAAGGCAGCGCTGGCCTACGGCGAGACTCTGCAGATTGACTTCTCGGTCGACGGGCTTCTCGACGAAGCTCGCGATGCTACCGGATTGGAAGACTTCGGACCTATGGATTTTCGCGAGCGGCTGGAAATTCTCGCCAGCGAGTGGGGTGAAGATACCGGCCTGACAGGAATCGGCCGCCTTGCCTTGCGCAACAAGCTCGCCCTGTTCACTCGAAACAGACTTCTGCTTCGAGCCTGTTGGCAAGCGCATCCGGAAATTCTCGAGGAGCGCATCCATGCCCCGATCATCGTCGTCGGCCTGCCGCGGTCCGGAACCACACACCTGCTGAATCTCATGGCATCCGACACCCGGCTGCAGGCCCTCCCCTTGTGGGAGTCCTACGAACCCCTGCCAATGCCGGACGACAGGATCGAAGAAGACGGTGTGGACCCCCGTTACAAACGCTGCGCGGCACAATGGGAAGCCATGCAACAGGCCACCCCACTCCTCGCAGCCATGCACCCGATGAATCCGGATCATATTCACGAAGAGCTGGAACTCATGGGACCGAACTTTGCTTCCTATAACTTCGAGTGGCTCTCGATGTCCCCGCGCTGGCGCGATCATTATTATAGTCACGACCAAACCCCGCATTACGAGTACTGCCGCGACGTTTTAAAAACGCTACAACACCAACGTGGCGATGCCCGTCGGTGGGTCCTCAAATGCCCCCAACACCTCGAGCAGCTTCCGGCACTCGAGAAAGTATTCCCCGATGCGACGTTCGTTGTCACGCACCGAGACCCGGTCGCGGTGATCCAGTCCAGCATCACGATGCTGGCCTACGGACAACGAATCAACCGGAAGCAGGTTGAACCCGAAGCCCTGGCTACCTACTGGACGGACCGAATCGATCACCTTCTCAGAGCCTGCGTGCGCGACCGGGACAACCTTCCTCCCGGCCGTACCATCGATGTGCCCTTTCATATTTTCATGCAGGACGATCTTGCAATGGTGGAAAAGATCTACGGCAAAGCCGGACTCGAGATAAACCCTGCCGCTCGCAGCCAACTGCAAACATTCCTCGACACGCATCCGCGCGGCAAGGAAGGCCAGATGCGTTATCACCTGAAGCGAGATTTCGGCGTTGATCCAGAAGAGCTGCGCGAGCGCTTCGCCTATTATTTTGAAAAATTTCCGGCTCGCCCGGAGAACAAGAAGGATTGAGGTAATCCATGCCCGAGGCCAAGGCCAACTTCGACTTCAAAGATGCGCAAGTTCTCGTGACCGGAGGGAGCAACGGAATCGGCTATGCCACGGCTTCAGCGTTCCATAAGGCTGGGGCGTTGGTCACCATCACAGGCACAGCAGCCCATGCCGCCGCATATGATTCGGACTTGTCCGGGTTCGCTTACCGGCAAATGCAATTGGAAGACAACGACAGCGTCGAAGCGGTCGCCCGCTCCCTCGACAGGCTCGATATTCTGGTCAACAACGCAGGTGCCAGTTTGCCCGGAGGCGGCAACGAATGGGACCCTGACGTCTTCGAGCGCGCGGTAAGAATCAATCTCACCTCAGGCTACCGCCTTACACAAGCCTGCCTTCCGCTGTTGGAAAAGAGCAGCCTCTCCGGAGGAGCGGCGGTTGTCGGGATCGCCTCCCTCACCTCCATCTTTGGGCACCCCATGGTGCCAGGCTATGGAGCGGCCAAGACCGGCCTCACGGGTCTGACGCGGGCGATCGCGGTCACTTGGGCGGACAAGAAGATTCGCGCCAATGCGATCGCGGCCGGAATGGTGAATACCCGTATGACATCAATCATGCAGGACATTCCGGAAATGAATGACCCCATCCTCGCACGAACTCCCATGAGGCGATGGGCCGAGCCGGAAGAGATCGCCGACGGCGTGCTTTTCCTTGCCTCGGATCAGGCCCGCTTCATTACGGGCCAGACGCTCGTCATCGATGGAGGCTTTTCATCACTCGGGTAATTCGGGAGGGACAGTCGGTTGCCCCGCCTTCCGCAACGGACTTCTCTCGGCAGCACCCGCGATCACCCGTTCGACCTCTCCACGTTCCGAAACGAGAAACCGGCTGACAGCATCGCCGAGGCGCGGGTCCGCGAACCAATGCATACTGCGGGTCTCTTCCGCATCAAAGCCACGTAGCCACTTGAATTCGCCACCGGCACCTGGCTCGAATCGTTGCAGGCCTGCGTCGATGCAATGCTCGATCGTTGCGTAATAGCAGACATTGAAATGCAGGAAGCGAACTTCTTCATGGGTGCCCCAGTAGCGGCCATAGAGCGCTCCGGACTTCTGCACGTTGAATGTGCCGGCGATTAGCTGCGACCCTCTCATCGCTGTGAAAAAACAGAGGTTGTGCCGGAAACGCTGTCTGAGTAGCTCAAAGAACTCCGGGGTCAGGTAACGCCGCCCCCATGCGTATTTATCGATGGTCGTCAGATAGATCTCATACATCTGCGCAAAAAGGTCGTCGGGGATCTGGTCTCCTACCAGAGGCTGGATTTCGACGCCCTGCTCACCGAGAATTCTTCTCTCTCTCTTCACTTCCTTGCGCCGTTTTTGCTTCAGTGCCGACAGATAATCCGCAAACGAATCGTAATCATGATTGCGCCATTTGAACTGGTAGCCGAGTCGTCGACTATAGCCGACCTCCTCGAGCACAGCCGCCTCGGCTGCGGAGCAAAAATTGATATGGATCGATGAAAGTTCGTTCTCCTTGCAAAGGTCCATCAGGGAGGACCCCAGCAAGCGAACCATCGCCTCACGTGACTCCCCGTCAGCCACCAGGAACCGAACGCCTTCGGCCGGCGTAAAGGGCACCCCAACGAGCATCTTGGGAAAATACTCGATTTGCGCCCCGTAAGCCGCATTCGCCCAAGCGTGGTCGAATACGAACTCGCCCTCGCTATTGCCCTTGAGATAAAGGGGGCACGCAGCGATCAATTTGCCGGACTGCCAAACCGTGAGGTGCTTGGGGCTCCAACCAGTACCTGGCCCGACGCAGCCGGCGTCCTCGAGCGAGGCCAGCCATCCCCATTCGAGAAACGGAGATTCCTCCCCCACGAGAGCATTCCAATCGGACTCGTCCACATCTTGCGAGAGATGGGTGAGAATCCTGATTTCAAGGTTTTGTTCTGATTCCGACACGCAAAAGATCTTTTTCTGGCTCTGGGCAAAGCCCGTGACTCAATGATACCTCAAAATCATGGCGGGAAAATACTTCGAAGAGCTGACACCGGGCACGACGTTCACTCATCAGCCGAGCCGGACCGTCACCGAGACGGACAATCTCCTGATCACAACCCTGACCATGAACGTGCAACCGCTACACCTCGATGCCGAATTCGCGAGCACAACGCAATTCGGTCAAATTCTGGTCAACAGTATGTTCACCTTATCGCTGGTCGTCGGCCTCTCCGTCGCCGAAACCACGCTCGGGACGACCGTCGGCAATCTGGGGTTCGAGAAAATCGATTTTCCCAATCCTGTCTTTATAGGCGATACGATTACTTCACAGACCATTGTGCTGGAATCGCGGGTCTCCAAGTCGCGACCCGATCGAGGAATTGTCCTTTTCGAGCATACCGGTACGAACCAGCGTGACGAGATCGTCTGCCGGGCCCGACGGAATGCGATGATGAAAACCCAAATCAGCTGAAAACCTCCAAATCTCGGCGCTTGCGACACGTCCAAGCCGCAGCGAAGTCCAGCTGAAAGCACTCGAGGCTAAGATACCGGAGCAAATTAGCCGACAACTTTCTCAAGCCCTCCTCAAGACGCGAGAGCGAGAAAGTAAATTTTGGAGTTTTCTGCAGTCCCGGTTTCGGCCGGGAGATCCCCCCCCCTGGATCAATGCGCCAAACTCCCTCCCCCATTTGCCTCCCGCTCTCGCGTCCCCCCCTTCGCAGGGAACAGAGGCCTACAGATTGGGAGCATCCGAGAATGAAATTCAGATCAGGGTTAATCGATTTGTCGCTGGCGGCGATTCCGCTGATCGCCATCGCGATTCCGGCTTGGGTACACGGCCCGGGCCATGAAGGGCGTGTCGATGAAACAACGCTCATCGCCGCCCGGGAAACCGCTACAGCCATCACAGCCCCACCGGGGTCGGATCTGGTCATTGAGCAGTTGTGCGCAGAGTCCTGCGTACTTTGCTCCTCAGAAGGCCTCGGGCAAGACGCCTTTGCCCGAAAGAAGCAGGAATGCGTTCTCCCAAACCCGGGCCTTCGCCTTCTCTCCGGGGAACGACTCTCCTGCCATAATCAATGCCCCTCGATGCACCCGGTGATGGTTCAGGGATCCCTTGTCGATCCTTCTTGAATCAACTCGAATTCATCGCGAACAAAAAAGGGCGCCGGTGCTTGGCACCGACGCCCTTTCTCGTATTTGTGTCTCGAACCCTCCGGGTTCACCCGACGTAGTCGAGGTTTCGAATGAAGAGCCTAGAAGTTCGCGGCTCCGTCGACAAAGGCGCCACTGGGCGACCCACCCGGGTAAATTCCGCTACATGCAGGCTTGTTCCAGGTAGCGTTTGCAGCACCTGCGTAGGCACCATCGATGATTCCAACGATTGAGGCATACTTGGCCCCGACCTTCTTCTCAAGCTTCTCGGTGTTCTTGTCGAGACAGGCCTGCATATTCGCATCGACACCGGCATCGCCCGGGGCACAGGCAGTCAGGCTGTCACTTGTGCCGCCGTTACCCTTCTTGTTCTTGACGTCAGTTTCGCACTTCTCGATGCACTTACCCAAGCCAGAGGCATATTTCGACAGCGTACCTACATCCTTGTACTGCTGTTTCGTGTCCGTCTCGAGCACGCGAACGATCGCTCCAAGGGCATCAATCTGGGCAAGCGTGGCGCGCTCGCCATCGCCAATCTGCCAGGACTCGAGATCCGCGAAGTCCTCGAGGACATCGGTTGTCGTCGAATCGGCATCGCCCGGACAGCCCATTCCCGTGTAGGCATCAGCAGAGCTGACATCCTTCGGCTGCTTCTTCGTGAAATCCTGCTTGTCGGAGCATTTCTCGACGGCCGCATAGAACTTCGGGTTCAGGGCAATGTTCGCGGAGTCGTCGTAGGTCACCAAGTTACAGCTGGCTACCGTTGATCCTGGCGATTCGAATTTGTACGAACATTTGTTGGTCGCCTTGACCACACAAGCAACGTATTTGATGCCCTGCTTGTAGTTGTCTTTTTGTAGGTTCCGAAGAAACTTCTGTGCCTTCGCAATGTCTTTGTCTGGGTTGATTGGGTAATCGGGGTACCAAGCGCTTGCGGGGGCGGCGCCGAGAGCGCTGATCGAGAGAACCGCGGCTGCCGCGATCCCCTGTCTCATAAATTTCGAAATTCCGAACATTTTTTATACTCCTGTTTTTTGTAACGATGATCGCTGTGCGGCCCTGAGATCACGAGCCCCGAGCTTGAATTCAAATTATAATTCCCAAAAGGATGAGTGGCTTCAGCTTAATGAGGTCTCCAATTGCTCTCAAGAGAAAAAGTTCGATCTGGAACAATTTGTCCCAGTATACGGGAGGCTTTTCAGTCTTTTGAGGTTCGTCGCCATCCAGCGGCTAGCAAACTCCCAATGACGGAGTGCGTCACAGCCGAGATGGCAGCGGGTACAGCCGTCAGTGGATTTGCAAAATGCTGGTTTGCCAGGACGACGGCGAGACCGGAGTTCTGCATACCTACTTCAATTGACACTGTGCGTCGAATCGCATCGGGGTAACCGAATAATCGAGCAAGCGAATAGCCAAAGAAGAAACCACCGAGATGAAGCAACCCGACGGCGAGAAGCAAACTGCCTGCAGCTTCGATAATCTCGGCAGACCGTTGTCCGATAATACTCGCGCAGATCATCACGATCGCGAGCACCGCGACCAGCGGTGCCACTGGTTGCACCCAACCAACCAATCGAGGGGCGAACTGATTGAGGACAACCCCGAGTGTGACCGGCAGCAAGACCACTTGCACTGTACTGACAAACAAACCGAACCCATCGACCGGCACCATCGTACCCACGTAGCCACTCGTCAAAACAGGCGTCAAAATGACCGCGGCCAAGGTCGAACACATGGTCATCAAAACCGAGAGAGGCAGGCTCGCGCGAGCGATATACGTCACGACATTTGAAGCGGTACCGCCCGGAGCGCAGCCAACCAGAATGAGCCCGACGGCAAAAGGCGTCGGCAAGTCCAATCCGATGCCGATGACCCAGGCAAGCGCCGGCATCACAAGAAACTGGCAGAAAACGCCGAGCAGAATCGGACGCGGCATCTGCAGAACCTCTCGGAAGTCCTCAAAACGCAAGGTCAGACCCATTCCCAGCATGATCACGGCAAGTCCCCAAACGATGAAGGGTCCCGAAAACCACGTGAAGATCTCGGGCTGCACCAAAGCTGCCGCGCCCGCGAGAAGAACCCATATGGGGAAAAGTCTGGTCAGATTCTCAAGCATGCTCTCTGTATGACCGCTCGAGGGTGCTCGCCGCAAGGGCCGAGAATTCCGGAGACCCCTGCCACCGACACGACAGCAAGGCCCATCGTTTCTTGTCTCGCTTTATGCAAGAGGGTCATCATGACGAGCCCCGCAGACGATCAGATGTCGACAAACGGTGGCGTTTGGCAAAAGGGGCAACGCGCGCTGACCACCGGGCTGCTTCTGGCGGTGATTTTCACAGCATTCGAGGCATTGGCCGTGGCGACGATTCTGCCGACCGTCGTCGATGAGATCGGCGGCTTGTCCATTTATGGATGGGCTTTCAGCGCGTTTATGCTGGCGAACCTGATCGGGATCACCATCGGAGGCGATGCTGCTGACAAGCACGGCCCCGCCCGCCCCTTCGGGATCGGCGGTCTGATCTTTGCGGCTGGTCTGCTTGCCGCCGGTTTCGCCTCATCCATGCCCATGCTCGTCGCGGCCCGCGCTTTTCAGGGACTTGGGGCTGGTGCGCTCGGAGCCGTCGCCTATGTCGCCATTGGTCGTGGCTACAGCCCCGAGGCCAGGCCCAGAATGCTTGCCGCGCTTTCGTCGGCTTGGGTAATCCCCGGAATGCTGGGCCCCTCAATTGCCGGTTGGATGACCGATACCATTGGTTGGAGGTGGGTATTCTTTGCTCTGGCTCCGGCGGTCCTTGCCGGTGCTCTACTGGCCTTGCCGGGTCTGCGCCAACTGGGCATACCCACCCCCGCGAAAGCGCCGAAAAGAGGAGAGCGCCGCCGCCTTCCCATGGCGCTGCTTCTGGTGGCTGGCGCAACCCTTTTGCTCGTGGGACTCGAAAACCCGGGAGAGGCCCGTCGCGGCCTCGCCGCGATCGCAGGCCTCATGCTTCTTGCGCCCGCCCTGAGATCGCTCCTGCCACCGGGCACCCTCACCGCCCGTGCCGGACTACCCGCAGCAACTCTGGTTCTCGGAGGCATCGGCTTTATCTTTTTCGGAGCGGAGGCTTTTGTTCCCCTGGGATTAACCAAGCTCCGCGGACTTTCACCGACCGCCGCAGGGCTACCCCTGAGTTTGGGCTCTGTTTTCTGGACGGCGGGTGCCTGGATTCAAGCGCGAGAGGCGCCCCGCCGCAGTCGGCGCGCCATGATCGCGAGCGGCCTTGTGCTGATCGGCTTCGGGATTGCCGGCACCTCCCTGTGCCTTTCACCTGCAGTCCCGGTAGCGGCGGTATATGCATTCTGGTCGGTCACGGCACTCGGAATGGGCATCGCGTACTCCACAGCAAGCCTCAGCATTCTCGAGGGAGCCGCGCCCGGGGAAGAAGGAAACGCGTCGGCCTCCCTGCAAATAGCCATGAATCTCGGGATCGCGCTTGGCACAGGCGTCGCCGGAGCCATTCTCGCGCTCGGCGTAGCGGCCAGCCAACCGCTGGCCAACAGCCTGAACCAGATCAATCTGGGGATGCTCGCGGCGACGGTCGCAACCCTTCTGGCCGTGATCCGGATCGCCCCCCATCCGCTCGCCGGCCGCTCCGAGCCCTAGAGACGATCCCGAAAATACTCGAACGTTCCCAGATCACGGATCGCCTGATTGGCGCGCTCGGTCGCCGCGCGGCCGATGGCCAGACTTTGCATCCGATCACCGGCCGCGAGTGTCGTCACAGCGGCGATCCAGGCGTAGGCAGAAAATCGTCGATAGTCTTCTTCGATGGTCGCCAGGTCCAACCGGCACCCCCCCGCAGCCAGACTCTCCTGATAGATCGCGAGCAACCTTTTCTCGTGCATGCGCCGGATGTCGGCGGGCATTGAATTACACAAGAAGTAGGCAACATCTCGAACGCCGACGCCGACCGCCGTGCAAGCCCAGTCGAGAAATCCGACCGTCCGGCCTTCGAGAAAGAGGTTCCCGATATGGGGGTCCCCGTGAATCAACGTCGAAGGCCCTGTCTCCAGAAGGTTCTGAAATGCGGCGTTCTTCTCCAGATACAGCCGGCCCAATCGGGAAAACTCCTCCGGCATCTCGGCTTCGAACTGGGTCAATGCCGACTCCACCAGAATCTGTCCCCAATCATTTCGCATCGGGGGCTCGATCCCCTCGATCGCTACTTCCGCACCGTCCCCAATCGCATAGGATGCGTGGAGCTGGCCCAACGCTGCCATCAAGGATTCGGCAAGCGGAAGCACCTTGGGGTCGTCGGGTCCGGGAAAGACACAGCCGGCAACCTCCAGATCTTCAAGCAGCATGAGGTAGGCGGAACCCTCTTCATTCGACACAGCCCACAAGGGACGTGGAACCCTTACCGGCACATGGGCCGCGACATGCTGATAAAAGCGTGCCTCGCGGCGACCCATCCCCGTCGCCAGAACCATTTGTTTCGAAATCTCATTGGTCGGCGGCAACTTGACGAATAAAGAGTTTGCAGGTGCACCCTCGCCCTCCCAGGAAACTTGAATCCGCGCGCGTCCTGTCGTTCCGCTATGCGCATCTACGAGGTCGATCTTTTTTGCCCGGACACCCGGATGTGTTTCCGCCAGAGCTTCGGTCAACCAGGATGCCGAAATCTCCTCGGGGGTTTGCGGCAGCTTCGAGAGATCCATCAGGTGTCCTCGCTTTCACAATCGGCAAGTGCGGGGTCCGCAGCCCAATCAAGTGCGCCCCCCAAAAGTGCCTTCATCTCCGCGGACTGATACGCCGCGGCCTGGTGTCCGAGCGCCGAGAAGAAAACACGACCACGACCCTCGCAATGGCTCCATACGACCGGGTGATCGCCCATCGCGATATCCGTGTCCATCCAGAAGAGACTGAAGGTCGGATCGTAGGTGCGCTCATCAACCCTGACCAGAACATCGACACCCTTGTCCCGCGGGCTCTCGGCAAAGGAATACCACTCCTCATTATGCGTCCACGTGGCAGGTAATTCCCGCGTCGCGGGATGATCGGCATTCTCGACAATCGCAGTCGCGTCCTGAAACTGCGGTCCCATCGTATGCATGGTAAATTGTGCACGAATAAAGTTCTCTGGATGCCAATCCCAATCATAGGAGGAATCTCCCCCGGCCCCATGAATGGCAATCGCCCCGCCGCCTGAGATCAGCCATGCCTGCCAGTCCTTTTTTTGCGCCGGATTCAGAGTGTCGCCGCTGGTGTTGTTCCACACCACCACCGTAAACCTCGCCAGGTCGATCGGATTGAAAATCGCACCATTTTCGGTCGCAAAGACGCTCCAGCCCCGTTCCGCTGCCAGTTTCGTCAGCAGGGCATTTGCCGCCGGAATCGCCTCGTCGTGTCGAAAGCCATTCGTCTTCGAGTAGAGCAGCACTGCAGGCTTCTTTATTGTGGAGGGGACTTCGGGCGCTGTCGTTTCATAGGTCTTTGACGGAAAAAATACCCGCAGGGTCGAACACCCACCGAACAAGAGGAGCGATAGCCCCAATAGACCCGCGCTGCGCAAGACTCGCTTCGACATCATAAACAACTTCCTTCCAGCCTGATCGTTGACGCGACCGCCGTGATCCGTCACTCCGATAGTTATGGGAATAGGGGAAAGTGCTCGGGAGCGGAACCGATCCTGCAAAAAATCGGGCTCAGGAGGAGATTGGTGATGCAAATATTTCTCTGGGGTATTGTGCTGCTGATGGGAATCGGGGGGGCAGGCGTCCTCTTCCTCCGTTCCTATGATGGCGAAGCTGCTGTCTATGTGGTCGAGCATCGCGTGCGCTTCCCGGGCACCCGGGAGGCTGCCTGGGAAATTTTGACGCGCGCCGATTTATTCCACGACTGGAACCCTTATGTGAAAAAAATGGAGGGCATCCTGCAGCCGGGAGAGATGCTCCGAGTCACCATTGTTCAGGAAAACTGGAAGCTTCCCGTTGTCGTTCGCCCCAAAATCGTAACCGCCACCGCTCCCTCCGTGCTTCATTGGCACGGAAGCATTCTGGTGTCCGGCTTTCTGGAGACGGACCATAGCTTTCACTTCGCAGAGGTCGGCGAAGGCGAAGTCGAATTTGTCCAACGGGAGGAGTTCCGTGGCTGGCTGGCGCACCGAATGAAAGACAACGGATCGCAGCGCTACACGTTTGAGGCATTCGAACGAATGGACCTCGCTCTGGTCGAGCGGGTCCGGGAACAAACCAGTCAAGCCCGCCCCTAGGGCAAGGCGAAGGCAACGTAGGAACTTCCCGAAGGCTGTTCCAGCTTTCCTCCTCCGGCGGCGATCACGACGAACTGTCGACCTCCAACCGCGTAGGTGGCCGGTGTCGCGAACCCGGGTGCCGGAAGATCAGCCTGCCAAAGAACCTCGCCGGTCCTCTGGTCGAAGGCGCGGAAGCGGCTGTCGGGGGTTGCCGCGAGAAACAACAAGCCGCCCGCCGTCGCCACGGGCCCGCCATAGTTCTCGGCACCCAGACCGGAATCGCCACTGGCAAGAACCTTCGGGTAGTCCCCCAGAGGCACCTGCCAGCGAATCTCGCCGGTCTGCATATCGATCGCCGAAAATGTTCCCCAGGGAGGCCGAGATGCCGGCAGGAAGTCGGGGTCCAGGAATCTCTGATACCCGGCGCTGATATATTCCAGATCACCGCCGGCCGCTGCCCATTTTGAGGGCGCGTCGTATTCATCGGCGAAATAAATATAGCCAGCGAGACCCGCGAGTTCCCACCATTCGGTCATACCTCCGAAGCCGGGCATTCGCCCCCGCCCGTCCCGCATGACCCGGTAGATTTCCAGATAGGACAACCGATCGGTCACATCGAGGAGCGAGGGGATCCCGGCCCCATCGCCCTTCATATCCATGCCATGACAACCGGCGCAGGCCAGCGTGTAGCCCCCCGCGGGGTCCGAGAAAGGATCGAACCCCTTCTCCACGGCCACCATCTTGACGATCCAAGGCACCTGATTAGCGTTTATGAAAAGTAATTGGCTTTGTTCATTCCAAGCCGCGCCGCCCCATTCCGCACCTCCGTCGAGCCCCGGATATTGAATCGTGCCCGCCAGACTCGGCGGCTCGAAAAGCGGTCCGAAGCGCAGCTCGGCGAGACTCTCGCGAACCGCCGCGGCCGCTACCTCATTGCGATCGGTCACGTCGCGCAGAGTAAATTCCTGTCGAACGAATGGCCGGGGCAGCAAGGGCCGCGGTTGGGTCGGCGAGGCAACTTCCCCGTCAATGGTGCTCGACGGAACAGACCTCTCCTCGATCGGAAACAGCGTCTCGCCGGTATCGCGGTGGAAGACATAGGTATCTCCCGTTTTTGTGACCTGCGCGACTGCAGGAATCTCGACGCCGTCGCGCTGCAAAACGACAAGATTCGGCGGCGCCGGTAAATCGCGATCCCAGAGATCATGGTGCACAATTTGCTGATGCCAGCGCCGCGTGCCGTCTCTCGCGTCGAGTGCCACCAGGGAGTTTGCGAAGAGGTTATCCCCGGGACGCTCACCCCCATAAAAATCGCCCGCTGCCGAACCCGTGGGAACGAAAACCAGACCACGCTCCTCATCCACGGCCATCCCGGCCCAGGCATTCGCACCACCCG
Organism: Candidatus Binatia bacterium; assembly: GCA_029248525.1. NCBI lineage: Bacteria > Candidatus Binatota > Binatia (SeqCode) > Binatia bacterium. Next base: position 125,065 of record JAQWJE010000013.1, on the reverse strand, counting down.
CGGTCTCGGCCGCGTTGGGCTGCCAGGTCTCGGCTCCGAATTGACCTGCGAGCGGAATGGTATGAAAAATCCATCGCATCTCACCGGTCCGCACGTCGAACGCACGCACATGTCCGGGAGCAGCGCCCGCCATTTCATTCACGCGCCCCCCGACAATCAGAAGGTCGTCGAAAAGTGCCGGAGGCGTGGTCAGCACAACGCCCATGATATCGTCACCGACGTCTCGGCCCAGGTCTTCCCGCAGATCCAGACGGCCCTGATCAGCAAAGGAGGTGATCGGCTTACCGCGCAAGGGGTCCAGGGCATACAGGTAGGGTCCTACCCCGAAAAAGATTCTCTCCTCTTCCCCCTCGGACCAGTAGACCGCGCCTCGGGTGGCGGTCCAGACCTCGACTTCGGCACCCGGATCAAAGCTCCACAACTCGTTGCCGGTGGCCGCATCCAGAGCAAAGAAGCGCATCGTGGGCGAGGCACCGTAGAGGACCCCTTTGACAATCAGAGGATTGAATTGAATCTGCGTGCCACCGGCGGGATCCGCCCCTCCGGCATCGTACACCCATGCAACCTCGAGGTTAGCGACAGTTTCCCGATTGATCTGCTGGAGCGGTGAGAAATGAGCCCGTGATCGGTCGCCCAGATAGCTCCGCCATTCATGCTCCGGAATCTGCTCCTCGGAGGATCGAACTTCTGCCACTCTCGGCGCTGGATCTGGCGTGGAACTGCAACCCATGCCCCAGCCACAGAGAACGATCAGCAAAGCCGAAAGTATTCCTCTGGCTGAAAGTCCCGGTATTTCGCACTCTGAACCCGAACCCCTCAGCTGATTCGCTCCCTTGATCCCTGCCGGCATATATCTTCTCCTATGCATCCAGACCCCCGAGGACAAACCGCGGCAGGAGGCTTGCAAAGCGCGACGCGCCAATGAGTGCTAGACTCCCCCAATGCCACGGAAGGTTCATTTTGTGTCGCTGGGCTGCGCGAAAAATCGCGTCGACACGGAAGTCATGCTTGGCGTGACTGATCAGCGCGGGCTCGCGATCACGGCCGACCCCCTCGAAGCGGAGGTCATCGTCGTGAATACCTGCGGTTTTATCGGCCCCGCGAAGGAAGAATCCGTCAACACCATTCTCGAGATGGCTCGCTACAAGGCCGAGGGCGCCTGCGAAAAACTCGTCGTCGCCGGCTGCCTGACGCAGCGTTACGCCGACGAGGTCGGCGCCGAGATTCCCGAAATTGACCATCTTCTGGGCTCGAGCGATATGCTCAAACTTGGTCCGATTCTGGATCAGGATGCCGAGCGCATGCAGGTGGGCAACCCTGCGGATTACACAATGCGGGCGGAAGACCCTCGCATCCTGACGCAAATGGGCCATAGCGCTTATCTGAAAATTGCCGAGGGCTGTAATCGCAGCTGCAGTTTCTGCGCCATCCCCGGCTTCCGCGGCAAGCAACGTTCGCGCCCCATCGCAGATCTGGTTCGAGAGGCGACGGCACTCGTAGATGCCGGCGTTCGCGAGATCTGTCTGATCTCTCAGGATACCATCGCCTATGGGAGGGACCGCGAGGAGCGCCCCAACCTCGCCGGCCTCGCAGAAGCTCTCGCCGACATCCCCGATCTGGAATGGCTTCGACTCCATTACCTCTACCCGGAAAAACTCGACCCCGACCTGCTCTCTCTGATGGACCAACACCCGACGGTGCTTCCTTACGTCGATATGCCCTTCCAGCACGCGAGCAATGATATGCTTCGCTCCATGCGACGGGGCCACGGCGGCCAGCGCTTGCGCGATACCGTCGATCGACTGCGACAGTCGGTCCCCGAACTTGTCCTGCGAACCACATTCCTTGTTGGACATCCGGGTGAAACCGATGCCGATTTCCGCGAGCTCTGCGACTTCCTTGACTACGCATCGCCGGATCATCTCGGCGTGTTCGCCTATTCCCATGAAGAAGGTACTCCCGCCGGCGACCGCGACGACCTTGTGCCAGAGGAGGTCGTCGAAGAACGACAACGCGAGCTGCTGACCCGACAGCGTGAATTCAACGCGGCTCGGCTGCGCCAAAAAGTTGGCTCCGAAATCGAAGTGCTGGTTGACGGTCTCAGCGAAGAAACGGATCTTCTGCTCGAAGGACGCTGGTGGGGCCAGGCACCGGACGTCGACGGCAAAATCACTTTGGCCAACGGCGCAGCCCAACCCGGTGATTTTCGGCGCGCCATCGTGACAGCGGCATCCGAATACGATCTGATCGCGGACCTGCTCGATGAGGACGGGCAAAGGGATACCCCCGCCGATACCTCCGCCGACGACTACGCCTGATATCTCTGGCGGTCAGGCCGAGCGAAGATTCAGCATGGCAATCTCGGGGGGGATCCCGAGACGCAGCGGGTACCCATAGAAACCCACACAACGGGTGACATAGAGGCGCGTCTCGTCGTCGCGCATAAAGACGCCCTGATCGGGAAAGCCCGCAGCGCCCACCACTGTCCAGAGCGCACCCTGACCCCAGGGAATTCCGATATGCCCTCCATGCGTGTGCCCGGAAAGCACGAGATTCGAGGCACCCGTCGGCACGTGCAACCACTGACTCGGATCATGGAGCAGCAGGATCCGGGGTTCACCATCATGGGGTCCCATCCCGCGGGTATTCGCAGCGTAGGCCTGTGCCCGATCTCGGTCGCGCCCCACATAATCCAGACCGCCGACGCGGACTTCTTCCCCGGCAAATTTCAGGGTCGCCTGTTCATCCCGCAGGAGATTCACTCCGGCTTCGCCCAGCTTGCGGGGAAATCCGATCGGGTCGTCAAAATCGTGGTTCCCCCGGCAGGCCCATTGGCCCAGAGGTGCCTGAATCTTCGCAAGCGCCGGATAGAGCGGCGCATCAAAGTCCCCGTCACGATGGGTCAGAAAATCTCCGGTGTGCATGACGATATCGGGCTTTGCCTGGTTGGTCAGGTCAGCCACTCGTTGCAATCGGATGGCGTCCATCGCTCCACCGACATGAATATCGGATAAATGAGCAACGCGGAGACCGTCCAGAGAGCGTGGCCAGTTCGGCAAATAGATCTCGCGCTCCTCGACCTGGAAATCATAGGATGTCCCCACTCCCGAGAGCGAGATCGCGAAAGGAATACCTGCTGCGGCCACAACCGATCCTTCGAGAAATCTCCGCCGCTCCGGCGACACCGCCGGGACCGAACCGCGACTACTTCGCCGCAGCAGTCCCCACAAACGGCGGCCCGTACCGCCGAACAAATAGCCAAAAAAGACAATCGCATGGGCGCTATACCAAACCGGACCCACCCACATAAAACCCGGGCCCCCCATCCAATGTCCTTCCGCTGCCCCTCGTGCCGCGACAAGTTGCACCACCATGAATAAATCCAACGGGCAACTCAGCAATCGGTAGATCTGGCCCGGCAGGTTCCAATTCGACTGACCTTGCAAGGTCCGATCGAGGCGGAGTCTCGCCCAGGCGAAGCCGCCAAATGCCACTAGGCCCATGAGAATCAGACCCAGCCGCCGCGATAGCGGGTAGGAAGACCAAAAGAGAAGTCCCACGCCGGGCAAGAGACCGAGAATCCACAACCACCCGCGAAGGACACTATCTTTCAAAAACCAGCGCATACTGCCTATATCCAACCACGATTCGGATCGTTGGCAAATACGCCTGTCGCGAACTTTCTCGACGAACTTCCCCGCGCAATTACGCCAAAAGACCCAAACGCTCGTCCAACCGAGCCGATGCACGCACGAGTTCTCGAGCGGCCCGGTGCCCGTCCTTCTCGAGAATCCGGGCGATTTCCCGGTAATACCAGGCACTTCCTTCCCGCCCGCCGCTAAAGCGAGGCCAAAGATCCTCGCCGACCACCTCATAGTCGGCCAGAACATCGGTCAGGTTGTGGAGCTTGTCGCAGGCCGTCACAAGACGGCAACCCGGAGACGCATCGACCAGTCGCGCCAGAAACTCCTCCTTGCGCTCCTGCCAGGGACGTTTGGTCTCAACCGTATCGTCGACCAAGCTGTCGCTGCATTCGGCAACGATGCCTGCGACACGCAAGCCAAAACGCCTCCCGATGACGTCCAGGACGGCGTGGCCGCCCTGATCTTCTGCGGCATCGTGGAGAAGGGCCGCCATCGCTTCATCCTCGTCACCGCCACACTCCAAAACCATCGAGGACACGGCCATCAGATGGGCGAGGTATGGGGTTTCCTTGGCCTTGCGCCGCTGTGCAGCGTGAAGCCTCGCGGCGTAGGCAAAGGCCTCCGTAAACCGCTCTCCCAGGAGATTCCTTTCGACGTCTGCCATGGTCCCGATCTACCCCGAAGCAGTGGCGGAAGAAACCGGGGCAAAAACGAGGGCAGGTTTTCGTTGCCTTCCCGCCTGCGATCGACCAAAACATGCATACACGCGCCACCGGGACGCAGAGAGAGCTCTGGTGGTCCTCGGCGCCGAATCGATGCCCATGAAAAAGACCGCCAAGTACGAATGGAAAGCCGCCCGGAACCCTCTGCAAAGCCGTTTTGCGAAGGATCTGCGCCCGGAGAACCCTCTGCCGGAATACCCGCGCCCTCAGCTCGTTCGAGAGGGCCCCGAGGGAGATTCGGGCTGGCGGTCGCTCAACGGGCTCTGGCGCTTCGGAACGACGCGCGCTGGTGCACCAACCGAACTTCAGGATCGAGAAATCCTGGTTCCCTTTCCGATCGAGTCCTCGCTATCCGGCATAGGCGAAGCCCTCAAACCGGGGCAATGCCTTTGGATGCAGAGGTCCTTTTCGGTGCCGCAGAGCTGGCATCACCGACGCGTGATCCTCCATTTCGGGGCCGTCGACTGGGAGGCGCAGGTCACGATCAACGGGAAAATCATCGGCGCTCATCGGGGCGGCTTTGGCAGCTTCTCGTTCGATATTACAGACGAGCTGCGGCGCGATGCCTCCAACGACCTCCGCGTGGCCATCGTCGATCCGACCGGACAACAGGGGCAGGCTGTAGGCAAACAATCTCTGCGCCCCAAGCTTGTTTTTTATACCGCGGTCTCGGGGATCTGGCAGAGCGTCTGGCTGGAGGCTGTTCCTGACGCCTCGATCCGCAAGCTGCGCCTCGAGCCGCAGACAGGCGGCGAGGAAATTCTCGTCACCCCGGAGATCTCGGGCGATGCCGCAGGCCTGCACATTCGGCTGACCGCAAACGCCGACGCCTTTCCCGAAGGTGGCGGCGCCGCCCAAGTCGTCGCCCTCGGCGAGACCTCCCCCGGCGGAACCCTGGCACTCCGCCCGGAAGCGCCGCGCCTCTGGTCCCGCGAGGATCCACATCTCTTCGGCCTTCGTGCCGAACTTTGCCGTGGCGAACAGGTCCTCGATACGATCGAATCCTATTTTGCCCTGCGATGGTTTGATACAAGCCTCGACATTCACGGGAAACCGCGCCTGCAATGGAATGGCGACCCGGTCTTTCAGCTCGGCCCTCTCGATCAAGGTTACTGGCCGGATGGCCTCTATACAGCCCCGACCGATGAAGCGCTTCGCTTCGATGTCGAACAGATCCACCAGATGGGCTTCAACATGGTGCGCAAGCACATCAAGGTCGAACCGATGCGCTGGTACCACCATTGCGATCGACTCGGCCTTGCTGTCTGGCAAGATATGCCATGCGGACCTGTCGGAACTCCGTTTTTCGCATCGATGGCCTGGCACCTCGCTACGGGCAAGCATATCCGCGATGACCGGATGCGTTGGCGTACCGGCCGATCCGGACAAGCCAACCGCGACGCGTTTCACTTGGAATTGGACGAAATGGTTCATCAACTCCGCGACGTACCCTCGATCGTCGGCTGGGTGCCCTTCAACGAGGGTTGGGGCCAATTCAACTCGGCCGATGCCGTCGAGCGGATTCGGGCAATCGACAGCAGTCGCCCGGTCGACGCGGCCTCGGGCTGGTTCGATCAGGGAGCGGGCGATTTCGTGAGCGCCCACCATTACCCTTCCCCGCGAATGCCGTCTGTGGAAGACGCGCGGGCACAAGGCTGTTCGGAATATGGCGGCCTCGGATCCATCGAACCCGGGCACACCTGGGAAGAAAAGCGAAAGTTCGTCTACCGGATGATGGACTCACCGGAGGCATTGACCGCCGAGTATTTGCGTTTGTTGGGCAAGCTCCGACCTTTGATCGAAAAGGGTCTTTGCCAGGCGGTCTACACCCAGATCACGGATGTCGAGATCGAAATGAACGGCCTTCTGACCTACGATCGAGACGTCGAAAAACTGGATTTCGAGAAGATCACCCAAGCCCATGAGGAACTTCTTGCATTCGCCCGACAGCATACCTCCGGCATCGGAACGCCTGACTAGAAACGTTCGGCAATCCAGGCAGCCACCTGCTCCATCGCCGCGACTCGATGACCTTCAAGGTAGTGGGGCGCCCCCTCCAACTCGATATAGGTCGTGTCCGCCGCGCCGGCTGCATCACGAATCGCACGCGCCTGTGAAAGCCGAATCTCCGTATCCGCGGTCGGATGCAAAATCAGGGTCGGGCACGAAACTCGAGGCATCGTATCCGCCAGGCGTGCAGGTGAAGAAATACTCGACCAAGTCGACAGCCAGCCGCGCGGCGTCATGACACGCCCCAATCCAAAACTGGAATAGTTCGATTCGAAAGGATCGGGGAAAGCAAAAAGAGAGCCCATCGGACGATCATCAGGCTCGAGCGAAAGATCGAGGTAAGCCGGGTTGGCCAAAGTTCGATACGTCACCATATACGGGGTGTAGAGACCTCGGCGCCGACCGTCTCGCCAATCGTCGCTTCCCACAGAAGCCCCGCGTGCATCCGCGCGGCCCTGCTTCCCGATGGCCAAAGCCTCGCGTGCTCGCGAGTCGATCCGCTCGATCCGAGACCGCTGTGCCTGACGGTAGCGTGCCACCCACGCGGGATCATAGCGGCAGGGTTCAGGCCAGGGGCGCCAACCATTCTTCGGGTCGTACATATCCAGGTCCGCATTTACGCTCAGAGCATCCGCCTCATCGACTACCGAAGGATCGATCACCTGCTCCATGAAAACACCTTCGCCAGGGTGTGCGGCACAACCGATCCACGCGTCACCGCATTTCGTCTCGGCCTGCGCCAGGGCCATCAAGGATCCGCCGCCCGAATTCCCGAAGAGAATCACCTGATCCGCACCACGCGAACGCATTTCCTCTACCGCAGCAACGACATCCAGAACACAGTTTTCATGAAGGCAATCCGCGTCGTTATTCAGGTACCTCGTGGCGAAGCCGAACACCGCATAGCCGGCCGCAGCCAGAAGCGGGCATGCATAATGATGGGAAAAATCACCACGAGGGTGCGATAATACCACTGCGGTCTTCCAAGCTTCACCGGTCGGTGGCGTCCACAGAACGCCCCGCACCAGAGCTCCATCGGCCGTCCGAATCCGTATATCTTCACGCCGCGGCGCGACGGCCGGCGCATCGACGTCCTGCGGCCAAAAGCTCATTCCAATCGGTCGTTCATCCCATACGAGTTCCATGCAGGGATCCAATCACGACCCGATGGTCGACTGCCAACCCTTTTCGGCCCCGGAACGATCCGGCTAAGCGGGTTGAAGCGGAAGGAGTTCCAGACCAAGAGCCTGCCGATAGGTATTATGGTAATGATGGAGTGCCGGTTCGTTCCTCCCGAAGAGAACATATTCCTGTGTTCCAGCCGAAGCTCCACGCTGCGCCGAGGCCGCCGCCACATAGTCTTCGTCGCGAATCACTTGGCCGAAAATCCGAGGGAATTCGCGCGCGAATTCCGGATCCTGCACCGCCGCTTCGGGCCACATATAAAAGGTCACCTGCGAAAACGATTCCGTCGGCTTCCCGGGCACGGGATAAACGCGGACCAAAGTCACTCCCGCACTCCCGACATTCACCTGAATATTCGGAAAGAGGTAGTAGACAGGAAAGCCGCCCTGACTGATATGCCACTCGCTCTCGGGTGTATGCCGCATCTCGTGAATCGACTTCACGCAAAGGGTCATACGATGGTTCCGACCAAAAGTATCATAAGCCTGAACATCACCCTGAAACACTTGAGCGAGAGAGTTCCGGTGCAGGACCTTGAAATGATAGGTCTCCCCGAAAGTGTCAATCGCAAACTTCCAGTTCATCGGCGTCGGATAGAAATCCGCCTCGATTCGCTCCAGTTTCGAGAAGTCCCAACTGGCAAACTCGTCGGCCAGACCGCCCAGGAGATCATCGACGTCCAATGAAGCGTCGGGGTGGACCCAGAGGAAGCCGTATTTCTCGGCAGCCGGCAACTCCACCAGACCCAGACAGCTTCGGTCCACTTTTCCGAACTGCTCCGGCTTGGGCAAGCCCACAAGCGAGCCCTGCGTATCGTAGCTCCAACCGTGAAAAGGGCAGACGAAGTTACGTTTCGTGCCACGACTGGCCGACTCCACCAGAGTGCCACGGTGTCGACAGACGTTCACAAAAGCGCGAAAAGTCCCATCGCGGTCTCGCGTTGCCAACAAGGGGACGCCGAAATCCTCCATCGTGAGAAAGCTGCCTACCTCGGGCAAATCAGGCGACATCCCGATCACCTGTGGATGCGAACGAAAAAACTCCTGCCATTCGCGGGAAGCAAGTTCCTCACAGGTGTAGGCACTACTCGGATTGTAGCGGATCCCTCCCGCATCGACGTTTGTACCCGCGTCGATATGCCCAAGCAGTTCTTTCAGAACTCGAATCTGCTCTGCCCGTTGCATGCTTCCGCCTCAGCGCACCGATCGAGACCAAACGGCCCTTCAGCCGTCCAGACGCTCGATGATCGTACCCGTCCCCAGGCCACCGCCGCAGCACATCGAGATCAGGCCGTAGCGTCCGTCCGTCCTCTCCAACTCGTGCAGGGCCGTCGTCACCAGTCGGGACCCCGTGCACCCTGTCGGATGACCGATGGCGATAGCTCCCCCCTTGGGGTTTACACGATCGGTATCCGGCTGAAATTCTTTTTCCCAAGCCATGACAACCGCCGCAAAGGCTTCGTTGATCTCGAAGGTATCGATATCACCAATCGACAAGCCCGTCTGTTCCAGAACCTTACGTGTTGCGGGGATTGGTCCCTCCAGCATCACTTCGGGGTCACAGCCAACCAAAGTGGTTGCCTTGATCCGGGCGCGAGGCTTGAGGCCCAATGCCTTTGCTTTCTCGGGGGACATCAACAAAACCGCGGCCGCGCCATCCGAGACCTGCGATGCGGACCCGGCGGTATGAATGCCACCCTCCTGAACAGCCTTGAGGCCGGCGAGCTTTTCCATCGACGTCTCGCGCAGGCCGCCGTCTCGCGTCACCTCTTCCATTTCACCGGTAGGCTTTCCCGCCTCATCGAGAACCGGGGACTGCAAGGTCACCACTTCCTTGTCAAAGTGTCCGGCTTTCCATGCCGCAATTGCGCGTTCCTGGCTGCGCAGACCGAACCGATCTGCATCCTCGCGGGTCAGTCCGTAATTTTTTGCAATCTGCTCGGCCCCCTGAAACTGCGAGGTGGGCTTGTAGTGCGCCATATACTGAGCGGTCATCGGGAAACCACCCTTCATATTTTCGCCAAGGGGGATTCGCGTCATGGTCTCTACCCCGCAGGCGAGAACAACATCCTCGATACCGGCACCGACGAGTCCGGCCGCAACCGAGATCGCTTGTTGGGACGATCCACATTGGCTGTCGACTGTCGTCGAGGCGACCTCGAGGGGTAATCCTGCAGCCAACCAGGCAACGCGCGCGATATTGAAACTTTGCTCGCCGACCTGCGAAACACAACCGCCAACGACCTGCCCGACCTCGGACGGATCGATACCGGCTCGCTCGATGCATGCTTTTTGAACGGCCCCGAGGAGGTCCGCTGCCTGAAGTCCCGCAAAGGCTCCCTTGCGCCGACCGATGGCGCTTCGCGCCGCTTCTACAATCACTACTTCCTGCATCGGAATCTCCTTGGGGTCTTCAGTTTTCGGGTCACCCTCGAACGGGCGCATCAGCAAATCACATGATTCCCTAACGCAGCTTGTCGGTTCTCGCACCCGGCATTCGAAAAGCCCCGGGAGAGATCAGCTTGCAGCCGCAATCGTCGGACGTCCCTCCGCGAAGACACGGTGGATCAATGGCTCGAACTCTTGCAGGGGAAGGGTCTCGGCTTTCGGATCAAACGCGCGCTGATCATACAGTTCGCAAAACTCCTCGCAGGAATCGTAGTAGGGGTTTTCTCGAAAGCGATCTCGATCGTTCCGGTCCCCGCCAAGAAAATGCCAGAAATAATATCCCTGAAAAATCCCGTGGTGTTCCACGATCCAATGGTTCTGCTCCGAGACCCAAGGCTTGAGAATCCCGGCCGCGATCGAAGGATGATTGGTCGGCGCGAGAGTGTCTCCGATATCGTGCAACAGAGCGCATACGATATACTCCTCATCCCGACCATCCCGCATCGCGAGAGTTGCCGTCTGGAGGCTATGGGTGAGGCGATCCACGGCAAAGCCACCGTAATCTCCATCGAGGAGTTCGAGGTGACGCAAAACCCGTTGCGCGGTCCCGGCCGCAAATTCCATATGACTCCCGCCGATGATCATCCAATCCTCAACGGTGCCCTCATCCATCCGGTGAAATTTCGCTCGCGCTTCCTCAGCCATAAAATCCCCCTTACTACGGTCTAAAGCATCCCGGAGCCCACCGCCAGCATCCGAAGGTCGCCACCGAGCAACAGCTCATCTTGCTTGAATTGAGCTTGGTGACAGATCAGATACCGTGCATCCTATGTCGGATAATGCAGCGAATCGCCCCCCGGTTTTCTTGATCGTTGGAGCAGCTCTGGGCCTGTTCCTCGCCGGTCTGGGCGTTCTGCGCGAGCGAACCGAATTCGACTCCGGGCTGGAAAGCGGCATCGCCGCCACGGTCAATGGCGTCCCGATCGAAAGTGAAGCCTTCGAACAAGCTGTCGGCCTGCTTGCCGCTGACGCCCGCAATGCAATAGGGCCCGCCGAGCGAACACACGTCCTGAACCGTCTGATCGAAGAAGAGCTTCTTGTCCAGCGAGCTCGCGAGCTCGGTGTTGATCAACACGATCGACGCGTGCGCGCCTTGCTCGTCCGACAAATGATCGACTCCATCGTCGCGGATGCCCAACCCGAGGAGCCCAGCGGAAAGCAGCTCGCCGACTTCTACGAGGAGAACCGCACCTACTTCGCACGCACGGGGCGACTCTGGGTTGATCCGATGCGATTCGATGCACGCGATGGAGAATCCGACACCGAGGCGGCGGCAAGGGCTGCCCAAGCGACAGCGCAACTCCGCGCGGGGGCCGCTCCCGCCGACGTGCGCGACGCTCTCGCCGACCCATCGATCATTCCGTTCCCGCAAGGCATGCTGCCTCCGGCGAAAATACGCGAGTATCTCGGGCCAAGCCCCACCAGAGCTGCGCTCCGATTGGAGCCGGGGGCGATCAGCGACCCGATTCGAGGTGGCTCGGCCTACTACGTCCTCCGCATGGTCGATGCGCAACCCGGGATCCAACCGCCCCTGTCCGAGGTCGAAAAAGAAGTTCGCACCGAGATGCAGAGGCGTGCCGGAGATACCGCCCTTCGCTCCTATCTGGATGATCTGCGCGAACGTGGAACCGTTCGCTTGTCCCCCCCCGGGGAGGCAGGCGGTTGAAAACCATCACTTTCCGGGCGGCCGCCCTGCTGACGGCCTGCCTCCTGCTGCTGCTCGCGTTGCCGGCCGGGGCCGACGCGCATACCAAAAGCACGTCGTATTCCCGATGGAACCTGGCGCAAGAGGCTCCGGGAGAGGTCCGAACCGCCGCCGTTCAGGTGCGACTCCCGCTTCTGGAACTGACGCGGTTTCCCAACGGGCACGATTGGCCCGGGTATTTGCAATCCAATCTGCGCTTGAGTGCCGGCAGCGAAGCGTGCACCGCCAGTCGACCCGTACGGCAGGCGCAAGCCCCCATCGGTTGGGCCATTTTTCGATGGAAAGTCACGTGCCCGGCCGTCGGGCCGCTGACCTTGCGCAGCGATATCCTCGGTGACGTTCTGAGTTCCCACCTTCACTTCGCTCGGGTCGCCAACGCCACCGGCGAGATTCGAGAACGCGTGCTCGTTGCGGGAACTCCGGAGTGGGCGATCGACGCCCCTGAAGGACAGGTCGCGGAGGAAACTCTGAAAACGACCCTGCCCGGCTACGCCATCCTGGGAATGGAGCATATACTCAGCGGCTGGGATCATCTGGCATTTGTGCTGGCTCTTCTGCTCCTGGCCTCATCCTTGCGGGAGGTCGCCACTCTCGTAACCGCCTTCACCGTAGCCCATAGCATCACGCTGGGGTTGGCCGTTCTGGGGCTCTACCGGCCGGAGCCGATCTCCATCGAAGTTCTGATCGGCTTCTCGATCGCCTTGGTAGCCATCGAAAACTCGTGGCTGATGAGTGGTCGTGGAAACGCCATACCCATCGCGATGGTGGGCATCCTGGGGGTGAGTGCGCTTGCCGCTGTTTCCGGGAGTGGCCAGCTCAGTGCATTGACGTGGGTTGGCTTGGGGGTTTTCTCCTGGTGTCACTTCCAGCTTCTCGAGGTCCACCAGCGGCCCGCCCGGCTGCGGGCACTGGTCGCCTTTGCTTTCGGACTGGCTCATGGTTTTGGTTTTGCCGGTATCTTGATGGAAATTGACCTGCCTGTGCAGCGATTGCTCCCCGCCCTCTTCGGCTTCAATATCGGCGTCGAGCTGGGGCAACTACTGGTCGTCTTGCTGGTCTGGCCCCTTCTCCGCCTTCTCGCGCAGGTCCACGAGGGACTTTGGTACCGTTGGCTGGCCGAAATCGGTTCAGCAGCGATTGCCGGTCTTGGAATCTACTGGGTTGTGCTACGAAACTGGGGCTGATGAAGGTACATTTGGTCGACGGAACCTACGAGTTGTTTCGGCACTTTTTCGCGGTGCCCTCTCACGCGGACAAAAGCGGAGCCGATGTGGGCGCCCTGCGCGGCGTCCTGGGCACTGTGCTTTCCCTTCTGGAAAAAGGTGCCACCCATATCGGTGTCGCGACCGATCATGTGGTCGAGTCGTTTCGCAATGACCTCTATGATGGCTACAAATCCGGCGAGGGGATCGATCCCGATCTCTTCGGGCAGTTTCATCCCCTCGAAGATGCTCTCGAAGCTCTCGGCGTCACCGTGTGGCGCATGAAGGAATTTGAAGCCGATGATGGACTGGCCAGCGCCTCCGCGCTGGCCTGGGCCGAGCCCGATGTCGAGCAAATTCTGCTGCTCACCCCGGACAAGGATCTTGCTCAATGCGTTCAAGGTAATCGCGTGGTCATGGTCGACAGACGCAAGGATCTCATTCTGGATGAAGATGGCGTGCGAGAAAAATTCGGTGTCTCCCCCGCCTCGATCCCCGACTATCTCGCCTTGATGGGGGATAGCGCCGATGGATTTCCGGGATTGAAAGGCTGGGGCGCAAAATCCGCTGCGACAATTCTGGCGCGCTGGATCGCGCTGGAGGAAATTCCCGCGAACGAAGACGACTGGGATGTCAAAATACGCGGCGCCAAGCGACTCGCCGAATCTTTGCAGCAGGGCCGCGAGGACGCCGCGCTCTTCAAGGACCTCGCGACTCTGCGCACCTCCGCGGATATCGGGGAGTCACCCCATCAGTGGAGGTGGCAAGGCCCAACCCCCGCCTTTGCAGCCGTCTGCGAACATCTGCGCGCCAACCATATCGCCGAGCGCGCTGCACGCCTCGCCGAGAACCTCTAGATCTCGACCTGAGCCCCGAGTTCGACAACTCGATTAGGTGGAAGCCCGAAATAATCGGTCGCCGTCGGAGCGTTACGCAAAAGAATGCGGAAAAGATTCTTGCGCCACATCGCCATACCCGAACGCCCTGTCGAAAAAAGGCTCTGCCGCCCCAGGAAAAATGTCGTATTCGAAAAATCGATCACGCATCCTTGAAGCGCGCAAAATTCCGCTACTCGCTCCATCCGCGGTTGCTCCATGAAACCCAGTTGGAAGACAATCCGCACAAAGCCTCCGCTCAGTTCCTCGATCACAACCTTGTCCGGGCCAGTCACTTCCGGTCGCCGGCGCTGCACGAACGAAAGCAGCAGGACACGCTCATGCAAAACCTTGTTGTGCTTGAGGTGATGCAGGAGGACCGCAGGAGTTCCCTCCGGGTTCGAGGTCATGACGAGAGCGGTTCCCCTGACCCGATGAGGTTGGCTGTTCTCCACGTCGCCAAGAAATAGATCGAGAGGTAGTTCTGCACTTCCGAGAACCCGACGAACCTCATCGCGGCCACGTTTCCATGTCGTCATGATCGTGAAGAGCACTCCGCCGATCACCAGAGGGAACCATCCGCCCTCAAAAAACTTGAGCAGATTGGCCGCGAGGAATGTCAGATCAAAAATCAGGAAAAGGGCGACGGGAAGACCCGCCTGCAAGCGAGACCATTTCCACTTTTCTCGGGCGACTGCGTAGAAGATGATCGAGGTGATCGTCATGGTCCCCATCACCGTCATTCCGTAGGCCTCTGCCAGCTCGCTCGACTCACCAAATCCGATCACGAGACAGATGCAGAGAACCATAAGAGCCCGGTTGACGGGGGGAATATAGATCTGCCCCTCCGAGTCTCCGGATGTATGAACAATGGCGAACCGCGGCGTATAGCCCAACTGCACAGCTGCCTGAGTCAGCGAGAAAGCTCCCGAAATCAGGGCCTGGGAAGCAATGATGGCAGCGGCTGTTGCCAGGACGACCAGTGGGTAGAGACCCCAGTCCGGAGCCATCTGGAAAAATGGGTTCTCCAGACTCGCACCGTGTTCCAGCAATAAAACCCCCTGACCGAAATAGTTCAGCAGCAGACCCGGCAGCACAACCGTGTACCAGGCGATACGAATCGGTCGCGGTCCGAAATGCCCCATATCGGCATAGAGCGCCTCGCCCCCTGTGATCACCAGGACGACCGAACCCAGCACCAGGAAGCCGATCCCGCCGGACTGGAAGAGGAACTCCACACCATAGAGAGGATTGATCGCCCCGAGCACGATGAGGCCATCGGCGCCATCGCCAAAAATTCGGAGTGCCCCGAGAATACCAATGGTCGAAAACCACACCAGCATGATGGGACCGAAAACCCGGGCAATACCCGCCGTCCCTCGGCTCTGGACCGAGAACAAACCGATCAAAATGCCCACCGTGATCGGAATAATGAAAGGTTCGAATGCCGGGGTGGCCACACTCAGACCTTCGACAGCAGACAGGACCGAAATCGCCGGTGTAATCACGCCTTCCCCATAAAGCAGCGCCGCCCCAAACAGCCCCAACATCAAAAGTCCGCGTCGCGATCTCGGCGCGCCGCGATCGGCAGCACCCGCACGCGTCAGGGAGAGCAAGGCGAGAATACCTCCTTCGCCATGATTATCCGCACGCATGACAAAGGTGAGATACTTGGCCGAGATGACGCAGATCAGGGACCAGAGCATCAGGGATAGAACACCCAGAACATTGGCCTCATCAATCGGTATTCCGTAGTGGCCAAGAAAGCATTCGCGCAAAGCGTAGAGGGGGGATGTCCCGATATCGCCGTAAACCACACCCAAAGCGCCCAGCGACAACGCCGCGAGAGGACCGTCTGAATGCGGTGGGTCGGAGTTTTGACCGGCTGCTGCCGTCAGCGAAGGTGTTGAATCACTCATGCGGAACCTCTGGCAGTCGGAGCCATATCCCGACGTGGCAATGCGTCCAACCGCAACAAAGCAGCCTCAAGCTCGGCAACCGGACTCGAAAGCCCTAGCACTTGATGCCTTAGAACATTCCCCGGCGATGCCTCCCACTGTCCTCGACTTTGCTTGACGAGATCAATCAGAGCGTCTCGATCGATGGAGGATCCCTCATGCAGTCGCAGCGAGAGAGTGTCTCCGCGCAAGCGAGCCTCGCTCACAGACATATCCTTCATTCGGCGGCGCAATTCCATCACGTCCAGCAATGAGTCCACAATTGGCGGGATAGGTCCATAGCGGTCCTCCAATTCCTCTGCGAGGACTCCGCGATCGCCGCTCTCCCGCAGAGCGGCGAGACGTTTGTACCAGACCAGACGCTGGTTGACGTCTTCCATATAGGTGTCCGGGATATAAACGCTGGCGCCAATCTGGATTTCCGGCTCGATCGTCTCTTCGACCACCTCGCCGCGAAGCTCGCGGACCGCATCTTCCATCATGCTGGTATAAAGTTCGAAACCAACCTCGGTAATGTGGCCGCTCTGTTGTTTCCCGAGCAAATTCCCCGCACCGCGGATCTCCAGATCATGTGCGGCAATTTTGAAACCACCGCCGAGCTCGTCCAGTTCCCGCAGAACTTGAAGTCGCTTCTGCGCCTCCCTCGTCAGAACACGCTCGGGAGGCACGAGAAGATAGGCATAGGCTCGCGCCGGTGAGCGCCCGACCCGGCCCCGCAGCTGATAGAGTTGGGCGAGACCAAAGGTATCTGCTCGATCGATAAAAATCGTGTTGGCATTGGGAATATCCAGGCCCGACTCCACAATCGCGGTACAGAGAAGAATATCGAATTCATGCTCCATGAAGCCCAACATGACGCGCTCGAGAGCGTGCGTCTTCATTTGTCCGTGCCCCACACGGATCTTTGCTTCCGGAACGATCGAGCGAAGCCGATCATGCAGCGCCTCGATGGTCTGGACGCGATTGTGGACGAAGAAGACTTGCCCCCCGCGGTGCAGTTCCCGCAGCACCGCATCTCGAATTACATGATCGTCCGACCGGCTTACGTAGGTGCGAATCGCCTGCCGATCTACAGGAGGTGTCTCGATTACCGAAAGATTCCGGATTCCCGAGAGCGACATTTCCAAAGTTCGAGGGATTGGCGTCGCAGTCAGCGTCAGCACGTCGACCAGCTGTCGCATTTGCTTGATTCGCTCCTTGTCCCGGACACCGAAGCGGTGTTCTTCATCGACCACCAGCAGTCCAAGGTTGGCGAATTCCACATCCCCCGAAAGCAATCGATGCGTGCCGACAACAACATCGACGCGGCCAGCTCGAATCGCTGCGACAGTCTCCAGGTTTTCCTTCCGACTCCGGAAACTGGACATCGTCTCGATCTCGACAGGATACCCCTCAAACCGCTTGCGGAAGGATTCCGTATGCTGCTGTGCAAGCACTGTCGTGGGCACCAATACCGCGACTTGTTTGCCGGCCATCGCGACCGCAAAAGCTGCGCGCATTGCAACTTCCGTCTTGCCATAGCCCACATCACCGCACACCAACCGGTCCATCGGCTTGGAACTTCCCAGATCTCCGAGAACCTCTTCGATCGCGCGTTCCTGATCGGGTGTTTCTTCGAAGGGAAACCTTGCGGCAAATTCCTGAAAATAAGGGTCGCCCGTCGAGAAAGCGTAGCCCGCACTACGCTGCCGCGTCGAGTAGAGTGCGAGCAATTCTCGGGTCATCGAGAGAATCGACTCTTTGGTTTTCTGCTTGATCTTCTCCCAATTGCCCGAGCCAAGCTTGGCCAATTCCGGACGAGCCCCGTCTCCCCCGACATATTTCTGGACGAGATTGACGCGATCGACCGGCAGGTAGAGCTTGTCGCCTCCGTGGTACTCCAGATGAAGATAATCGCCCTCGCTACCCGCTACCGAAAGGTGCGTCAGTCCGTGATAGCGACCGATGCCATTATCCAGATGCACGATGAAATCGCCCGGTTTCAATTCCGCTAACGACTTCATGACCTGATCCAGGGTCAAGGCCACCTGCTTGCGCCGACGGCTGCGGCGGTGCTCGCCGAAAAGGTTTGTTTCGGCGAGACAGACGAGGCGGTCTGCTGGCAGTTCCACAGATTCGGAGAGTTCTCCTTCGACAATAAAACTGCCGGGTGCATCTCTTGCTTCCAATTCTGCGGGCAAGGAACCTGCGGCAAATCCGACCCGAAGATCTTCGGCCTCCAGGATCAACCTGAGCCTTTCCGCCTGCACCGTACTCCCCACAACCAGAGCCACCCGCGCGCCCTGACTCTCCCAGGCTCGGATGCGCTCGACGAGAAGTGCAAAACCATTTTCCTCGTGAGAGACTCGTCGGCCGCGAATCGCGAATGGCATTTTGGCATGCGGGCGAGCGGCGGCGTCGGGTGAAACGTCCAACCCCTCCATCACTACGCGGGCAAAAGGTTCCAGCATCTCGAAGAAGTTCTCGACCGTGCAGTAGAGTTGGGTCGGCTCGGGATGCAGTCGGCGCTCGTCGATTGCCTGTTGCTCATGAATATCGATCGAGTCCCAGAGTTCCTTACAGGCCGCTTTGAGGGCATGCGGATCATCAAGCACCACCAGAGTCTTCGCCGGCAAATACGCCGAGAGCCCGGCTCTTTCCGAGAACAAAGGCGCCCAGGATTCCAGTCCGGGGACCTCCCCGCCCTCCCGCAAATTTTCGACCAAAGCAAGACGATCGGCACGCGGCATCTCCAGTTCCCGCGCACGCTCGTCGACCTGCCGCAGAAGTCGTGCGTCCGTTCGGAGGTGCAGGGGCAACTCGGTTGCCGGGAGGATCAAGGCTTCTTCCTGATCCTCCATGCGTCGCTGTGATCGTGGGTCAAAACTGCGTATCGACTCGATCGTATCCCCGAGAAGTTCCATCCGAATCGGCTCGGGAGCACCCGTCACGAAAACGTCGATCAAGCCGCCGCGAATCGCAAGTTCTCCTCGATCTTCGACCAGAGGCCGTCGCCGGTAGCCCCAGTCCGTCAACCGTGCCGCCAGATTCCCCAGGTCGATATCATCCCCCTCGACCAGATTCTGAACCGCACTCTCCAGATCGGTCGGCGGTATCACGCGCTGCATGGCCGCCTCCGGGGTTGTAATCACGATGGGGAAGTGAGTCTGCGCCAATCGATGCAGGCCCTCGATCCGCTGGGCAATCGTTTCCGGACTCGGCGAAAGAGCGGCAAAGGGTGCTGTGTCCCATGCAGGGAAGACATGGACCCGATCCGAAGCGGCGAGATCTTCGGGCCCCTCCCCGAGAAAAAATCGTAAGTCCCGGCCCAGCGTTTCCGCCGCGCGAGCGTCTGCGACGAGGACGAGCATGGGACGTGGCCGCTCCCGAGCCAGCAGCGCGAGAAAGGCTGCCCGAGCCGGCCCGGAGAGGCCGGCCACCGGCAACTCTGCGGATCCGGTCAATCCGGCGGCAAGCTCTGTCGCCACATCGATCAGCGACCGGCGCGGCTCGGCTTCCGAAAGATGCTCTTCATCATTCATGCGTTTCGCTCACCTAGCATCCGACAAGTCACGAGCCATCCGAACTTAATTTGGCAGAAGAATCGCCAACACCGGTACTGGATAGACCGCCAGCAAAGGATCGTTTGTCTCGATGAGCAATTGATCTTCAAATCCTCCGGAACCCAGATCCTGCGGCAGCGTGACTTCGAGGGTCACCCGCCGCTTCTGCTTTGCCAGCTTCGACCGAGAGGCAATCTGACGCAACCCCAAGCGGCCGCTCGCACTCCGGATCCGACGAATCCGCTGCTCCGGCCCGGACGGCTCGATTTCGATGTGGCGGACGTGATTGGCTCCGGGTGCCAATTGGCCGAAATACAGGACTTCCGGTTGAACGCGCACTGGCGGGACCACCTCTCCGGAAAGAACCAGCTGCAGGTACGGACGATCCGGCTCTGTCGTGGCGAAAACCGCGACGAGTTCCACCGGTCCCCGGAGCGCTCGCGTATCGACGCGGGCGTCCATCGCCAACGATTGACCGGCCGTGATCACGCCGGCCGCCGGGGAAGCCAGGCAGGAACAACTCGCAGACTTTGCCTGCAGGCCGATCGGTTGCGAGCCCGGGTTGGCAATCACGAAGGTTTTCGACAACGGAGCACCTGCCGCAATCCGACCGAATTCATGTCGCATAATGCCGTTCGGGGGAATTTCCAATGGAGGCTCCGGACGGGCGACAAAACAGCCGACGAGCAAAAAAAGTCCCGGAAGAATGAGATAGTATTTCTTTGCCATCGAGGACATCGTCACCCGCCACTTACCTCGCGGCGACTCCCTTGCACAGGATACGCGGGGGGAAAGCACTCGCTAATTGTCCGAGCTCGGAGTACCATGCGAGGACATGGGCACTTCTGAGGCGCGCTCCTTCCCGTACAAATCAAAGATACCGTGCCGGCTGGATTCTCAGCCTCGCGTGAGGTCTGAGCAACCGCCAGCACGAACGGCCCATTCGAGCCGAGTTGGTTCGAGCTCATGAGCCCCTGATCAAAGTTTGATTCAGGTCGAATCGAGGAAATTTGATGCAAAACAATCATCCGGGAAAAATTCTCTGCGCCATCATTTTGGTAATGCTGCTCGGGCCTCGGGCCGGTCTCGCGGCAGACACGCCCCCCGAGGCGGATATTCAATGCGTTTTGCAGGTGGAGAAGGAGTCCCAGGTCGTAGTTTTGATCGACCTGAATGCGCCGCCTCCCTTGTCCCCGCTGGCCTACCCTCTGACCGAACTCGGCGAGGTTGCACCCGGCGATCTGGTGCGAGTGGATCGAAGCAGCGGCGCCACCGTCGAAATCACCCAAAAAAGCGATCCCGCGTGCCTCAATCAGGTGCCGAAGGGCGATCCTCATGCCCACCACCGAAAAAATATGAAGCCGTAAGGTATTGAAAAAACTATACTTTTAGGGTGCGGCCGCGAGACAACCCTTGCGAAGACGCCCTCCTCTCGCCAATTACATGGAGGAGGATTTCGCGTGGCCGCATCAAATAGCGAAGCAAACAGCAAGGCAGGATCGACTCAAAACGGCGCTTCCGACAAGAAAAAAGCGCCCACCAAGCCAACCCCGAGGCGCAAGACGGTGGCCAAAAGCGGCCCCACAATCACCGTCACCCGCCCGAAAGCCCCCAGCCGTGCTGATGCGGGATTCCGACTGAGCCGGGATATTCTCCCCGTCCACTACCAGATCCACCTGGTTCCCGATTTAAACCGCGGTCATTTCCGCGGCGAAGCCTTGATCGAAATCCAGATCCTCAAGGCGACATCGACCATCGAATTACACGCCGCCGATATGGATCTGGATCACGCGCAAATCGTGCCGACAGGCGGGCAGATCTACCGACCCAGCGCGCCACCCCCGAGCGCGACGCCTGCACAAAGAGGCGCCCGCGGGCAGGAAATAGCGTCATCCGTAACTCCACGGCCAGGTCGGGAAACCATGGAAATCAAATTCCCGAACCGGTTGGTGCCGGGGAATTACTCGCTGGGGCTGAAATTCCACGCCAACCTTCAGCACAAATTACGTGGTTTCTACGCCGCCCAAAGTGGCAACCGCCGCTACGCCTTCACCCAGCTGGAGGCCGCCGATGCCAGACGATGCTTCCCGTGTTTCGACGAACCTGATTTCAAGGCGAAGTTTTCCTTCTCGGTCACGGCCCGGTCCGGATTCACCGTCATCTCGAACAACCCCATGCGGCATTCGGAGACGAATGCCAATGGAACCACGACGTGGCACTTCACTGAAACACCCAAGCTGTCCACCTATCTTTGCGCGATCGGCGTGGGGGAACTCGAAAGCGAAGAACAACGTCATCTCGGCACCGTCCCCGTGCGCGTATGGCATGTCCCCGAAAAAGCACATCTCGCCGGCTTTGCTCTCGATTGCGCAGTCGCGTCCCTGCAATTGCTCGAGAAGTACTTCGGCATCCCCTACCCCTACGAAAAACTCGACCTCGTCGCGGTACCGGATTTCGAAGCAGGTGCGATGGAAAATGCAGGTGCGGTCTTCTTCCGGGAAACACTGCTTCTTCTGGATCCGGATACGGTCACCATGGCCGAAAAAAAGAGGGTGGCCGAGGTCATCGCTCATGAACTCGCACATATGTGGTTCGGTAATCTGGTCACCATGAAGTGGTGGGACGACCTGTGGCTGAATGAGGCTTTCGCCACCTGGATGGCTTTCAAGATCATCGACGAGTGGAAGCCGGAATGGGAGATGTGGAAGAACTTCGAGCCACACCGCGCGGCCGCTCTCGGACTCGACGCGCTGGCCAACACGCACTCGATTTACGCTCCCGTCAGGAATGCCACCGAGGCGACCGAAAACTTCGATGCCATCACATACGAAAAAGGTGCCTCGGTCGTTCGAATGGTGGAAGCCTATCTCGGCGAAAAGCCCTTCCAGAAAGGCGTGCGCAATTACCTCAAGGAGCACAGTGAATCGAACGCCGAGGGTCGAGACCTCTGGAAGGCTCTCGCCAAATCATCCGGCGTCGAGGTCGAAAAAATCGTCAAGGCATGGATTACCCAGCCAGGATTCCCGGTTGTCAGCCTGACCGCCGAGGAAAAGGAAGGCGCAGCCGGCCTGCGCGTGCAGCAGGATCGATTCCTGGGCAGTCCAACCACCAAAATCACCAAGGCCAGCCCGGCCACATGGCCGATCCCTCTCCTGGTCAAAACACCGGGGCGCGGGCGCAAGGCGACAACGCGAGCACTGGTCAAACGCAAGAGTGAATGGGTGCCCCTCGCCAGCGGTGCGCCGGTGCCATGGTTTTACGGCAATGCCGCGGAGGGCGGATTCTACCGCCCGCTCCACGACGCCGAGGGCCTGGCCGCGCTCGCCAAAGACGGGGGACCGCAACTCGAGGCCGTAGAGCGCATGGGGCTTGTCGGCCACCAATGGGCCTTGGTACGAGCGGGCCGAGCAGAACTCTCGAGCATCCTGGACCTTCTCAACCGGCTGGGGAACGAGGCCGATTTCGAAGTGCTCGACGCAATCGCAGCTCCACTCGCGACGCTTGACGATCAGATCGCCAGCGCTGCCGGGGATGCGACTCGCGCCGCCCTCCAAAGTTGGATCCGCGACACTTGGGGGCCTGCCTGGAGGGAGTTGGGTTGGACCGGCACCCAAGATGATTCGTCCCGACTCCGTCGGGGCTCACTGCTCCGTATCGTCGGCCTGCTGGGCGAGGATCCGGTGATCGCAGACGAGGCGTCGGCCCGCTTCGACGCATACCTCGACGATGCTACCGTTCTGGATCCGAATCTCGCCGACGCTCTGGTGGCCATTTCGGCTCGCAACGGCGACCTCGAGCGCTTCACCAAGTTGCGCAGTTCCCTCGAGTTTTCGGAAACCCCTCAGGAAAGACGCCGACACCAGCTGGCTTTGGCTGACTTTCGCGAGCCTAAAACCATTGACCAGTGCTTGAACATGACCTTGACCCCGGAGGTCGCAACACAGGATGTCGGATTCGTCTTGATGCGCTCGCTCGCAAATCGCGTGGCACGGCCCAAGACCTGGAATTTCATCCGCGACAACTGGAAGAAGCTCTCGGACCGACTCCCCCCCATGATGGCTTCGCGCCTCGTGGAAGCAACCGCATCGCTGCAAACCAAAGACTACCGTCGCGAGGTATCGACTTTCTTCCGGACGAACCCAGTACCCACGGGCGCACGCGCTTTGAAGATCGCGATGGAGCGGTTTGATATCGGCGAGGAGCTGCGTCGACGCTGTGCTGCAGACCTTTCAAGTTGGTTGGAGGATCGGTCCTAGCCAATCGCCAGCTTGAGTCCGGTAGCGACCAACAGCAAAGCCAGAGCCAAACGCAGAGGCCCGGTCGGGACATGCTGCGCCAGGCGGCTGCCCAGATACACTCCGGGCACCGAACCCACCAGCAATGAGCCGACAATCCCCCAGTCGACATTGCCGGAAAACCAATGCGCCAGACCGGCCGAACCGAGAAGAATGGTTGCGTGCACGATGTCCGTGCCGATCAACACCAGAATCGGCAGTTCTGAAACCAGCAAGAGAACAGCCATCAACACCGATCCGGAGCCCACCGAGGTAAGCCCGACGCCCAAGCCGATCAGAACGCCGCCAATCACCAGAATGGGTTCCTTGAACCGCTTCTGGACATGACGGTTCCGGATGAGCTTCGAATCCCGCAGCTGGCCCGAGAAAAACCAATGTTCCAGTACGTTTACGACGCCGACAACCAGAAGCATGATGCCGAGCAGGTGAGTCACGAAACTCTCGGGGTCCACTCCGCTGGCCGTGAGTCTGGGCAACAACCACATCACCGCAAATAACGACGCCGGTACCGATCCTACGATTAGCCAGCGGATATAGGGCCAGTTGACTTGGCCCCGACGGATATAGCTTGCAGACGCGAAGATTTTCGTGATTGTCGCATAGGCCAGGTCCGTCCCGACCGCCGTCGTCGGAGCGATCCCGAAGACCAGAATCAGCAGTGGCGTCATCAAAGCGCCGCCCCCTACGCCCGTCATTCCGACGAGAATGCCCACCCCGAGGCCAGACAAGCTGAGATAAGGATCCATGATTCGAAGGATACTAACCGAACCACGGAGAATAGACCAGAATACATGCGATTATCAGGATTCCTCGCGTGAAGCTTCGCTTGCGCATGGCACTTGCCGGGCCATCTCGGCTTTCCGGGATGAATTCCTTGTTGCTCTATTCGTCCGATTTCCTGCAGAATTGCCGATAGATCAGAAAGTAGACGGAATGATCCAGACCAACCAAATTTTCGGGACCGGGCCCACCGCAAGGCTCCCGTTTCCCTCTCTCCAGAGTAAAGCTGTTCACAGTTGCAAGAACGTGCAACTTTGCACGTCCACGAAGAGTAAAAGTACCGTGAATCCGGACATGAAACGGCTACAAAATTGCATGTTCCCGTCCCGAGCGCCCTCCTCCTGCAAGTCGACTTCCCCCCACGGTTCTCGTTTCATTCGGTACCAAAGGAGATTTTTTTGAAGACTTACAGGCAAGACGCGGCATACGCACATTCGAACGAGACTCGGCGACTTTCCGGCCTTTTCTGGTTTCTGGGAGCAGCTTTCACCATCGGAAGCATTCTGCTCGTAGCCTCGGCTCGAGCGGAAGTGGCGCCGAACGCCCCGAGCGAATCGCCGGTGGCCGCCGCCCTGTCGCCCGACAGCTTCGAACGCCTCGACCTGACCTTGCGTGCCGACCAGCTGCCGACTGCAGATTTCGCCCGGCTCCGGGAGCGGCGCGAAGCCATCGATATCGCGCTCGCCTCGGAAACCCGCCTTCTCCGCTCGTGGGATTCTCGTGAGGTTCTGAGCGAAACGATCCGCATCCTGGAAAGCCACGGCGCTGACCTCGGCGAAAGCGCCATTATCAACTTTGTCTCCATGGAGTTCTCAGCGCCCAAAGCTGCGCGCGCGACTCTGGCGGCGCTACCCTTCGTGCGCCGGATCAAGACACCCAACAAGCCCATACCGGCCTCTTTTCCCGACGTGAGTTACGACTCGACCTGGGGCGATCCTGCTCCCGGCCTTGATTTTTACCGATCACGCGAACAAGGACACCGAGGGGGTGGCATCACCATCGCCATTATCGACAGCGAATGGGGCCTGCTGGATACAATTCCCACCCTCGAGCCGGAACAGCTCCCGGTGGTACCCGCCGACAATCGCTTCAAACAGAAGCAGGCCAGCGGCAGCTCCTTCTTCGAAGGCATTCTGGGCAACGTTAATAATATGGGCACCCGCGAGCACGGCACCGCGATGTTGGAATCCATCTCGGAGATCGCGCCCGATGCCGAGTTTCGTCTCTACGGCGTCAAAGGTATCGCGGGCATCCCGGCCGCGATCATCGATGCCACGGATCGGGGTGCGCAGATTATCGCCGTCGCCTTGTCGTCCATCGAGACCATGAGTGACCCGGTCGCGATCGAAGACGGCGGAACCAATCGCTTCACCACGGCAATTGATTACGCGACGGCCGCCGACACTCTTGTTATCGTCGGTGCCGGCAACGATTCGATGCGCAGTTATCAGGACGTCTTCCGTTCCTGCGATACGTGCGTCAGCATCGACGATCCGGATAACGACGATGGCATTTGTCTGGACGCCAACGACGATACGAACTTTCATAGCTTCGAGCCAGACCCGACATTCCAGATCCCGCTCCTGCGCGGCCTTGAGACAAGCTATGATTTTGAGTGGGGCTATTATGATGTGCCCTCTTTTGACGTGACTTGCATGACGGCGATCGAAGAGAACGAGAACGTCAATGCAAATGACTACAAATTTCGCATTTATCGGGTCAGCTGGGACGAGCCCCCCTGCGATAATGACCTCAACAACCCTTGTGAATATCCTCCCGTTTGCCCGTCGGATCGCAGCAGTGACGGCGCAACTCTGGCAAAAAACATGGGCGCGACTGCGTCTTTTCAAGCCAGTTTCGAAACCGACGAAGAATATACGATTGGCATCTATCGCAGTGTAACCGCCGACCCGAATGTCTTCCCCGAGTTTCGGATCATGTGTGCGCCCGGACTCGAATTTGACATGTTCGACATCGACCGCGACGAGTCACAAGCCAACAGCCTTGCCGATATCGCGGTCGTTGCGAACGCATTGACCATTGCGGCCGGCGACGAGATCAGCGTCACCGAGTATAGCTCGCGTGGCCCGACTGCGGATCCCGCGATCCTCAAGCCCGAATTGTCCGGCCCTTATGAAGTGCAAAGCTACACCGCGGACTACGCATTCTTTGACAGTGGGCTACTACAAGGAACATCGGCTGCGGTTGCGGCCGTCACCGGTGTGGCAGCCGTCGTCCAAGGAAAGCGCCTCACGGATACTTTGCCGCTTTTGAGCGTGACCGATTTACGACAGGAACTGATCGACGCGGCTCTCCCGCAGGCGGACGATGCAGGCTTCGATGCCTTCAGCGGCCATGGATTCCTGCAAATGCCCGCGGGTGTTGTCGACCCGGAATGGACGCCTGGCCCGACGCCGAGTCCGACGCCGGAGCCCACCCCCGAGCCGACGCCCACCCCCGAGCCGACGCCTACCGCCGAGCCGACACCCACCCCCGAGCCGACACCGAGCCCAACCCCGACTATTCCCGTGATCCAAGGGCCCACCGTGATTTTCAGCTCCACGTTGCCCGGTAGCCGCTCGGTCCAGGTCAACGCCAACGCGAGCGCCTTTGCGACCATCGTCAACGCCTCGGATTTTCCGGCGGTCAACTGTACGATCACCATGGGAACCGACATTCCGGCGATTTTCACGAGCTATCTGACCGACCGGAATACCAATGGCACTATCAGCGGCCCCAACCCCACAACCAGCATTGCGGCTAACGACTACTCGACATGGGCATTCAAGATCGTCCCGACGGAAAGTTTCGAGACCGTCGATGTGGAGCTGATTTACGACTGCCTCAATTCTGAACCGGCAGCGGTCTTCGTGGGTATCAATACCCTGCTTCTTTCGGCCTCGCAGAGCCAACCGGCAGATGTCGTCGCCCTTTCGGCTACTGTGCTGAATGACGGCATCGTACACATTCCCGGTCGTGCGGGGACCGGATTCTTCGCAGTGGCGTCCATCAACGTTGGAGCCTCGGACAGCCTGACGGTAACCCCGAGGGTATCCAAACAGAACCTCGGCCTCGAGCTATCGGTCTGCGAGACCAACCCGGCGACGGCCGCCTGTCTTGAATGGCCGCCCGCGGCGAGCGTGACGACCGTGATCGACAGTAACGCAACGCCGACCTACTCCATTTTCGTAAAAGGAAACGGCGATATTCCTCTCGATCCGGCGGGCTCACGCATCTATGTCGATTTCGCCGACTCCGGCGGTGCTGTTCGCGGCTCGACCAGCGTCGCCGTGATGACGGACTAATCGGGTGAGTGATCCGACGACCGTCAAGGCCGTCGGATCACTCGCCAAACAGCGCGACCGTTGGGACCAAGCGTTTTACTTCCCCGAGTCCAACAGGGAAGATTGGGCATGAACGAAAAAATCGCTCTTTTCGTGCTCGGCATGCACCGGTCGGGGACCTCCCTGATGGCGGGGTGCCTGGCCGCTCTGGGCGTCGACTTCGGAACCGATATGGTCCCAGCCCGAAAAGACGTGAACGAAAAGGGTTTTTTCGAGCACCGCCAGGTCCTCGAGGTCCACGATCAGCTTCTCACGCTTCTGGGGTCCGACTGGGCCGACCCCTGCGCCCTCCCCGAGGATTGGTGGCATGGCGCCAGTGGTATTGCCGAGCAACGGCACCTTCGGTCGATCGCCCATCAGGATCTTCGCGGGCCCGTCATCGGCGTCAAGGACCCCCGGCTCGCTCGACTGCTGCCCCTATGGACCGATATCATGAGGAAGGAGGCTCGCGCGGCCAAAGCCATTATTGTTTTGCGGAAACCCTCCGAAATTGCGGCCTCGCTCGAAAGACGCGACCAGTTCTCCGAGGAGCGCAGCCTGTTGCTGTGGCTCACCCAGATGCTGAGCACCGAGGAAGTTACTCGAGACCTACCGCGCCTGTTTATAACGTTCGAAGAGATTCTCGAGAACCCGACAGCAACCTGCCAGAAGATCGCGGACCACCTCGACGTGCCCTTCGCCACCTCTCCTGAAGACAGCCGTGAAGCTCTGTCTGCCTTTGCCGCACCGAGTTTGCGCCATCATCAACTCACATCTCCGGAAAACCCGATGGTGGCCGAAGCCTGGGAGGTGTTCCAAAGGGCGGCTGTCGACTCATCCTTCAATCCTGGCCGTGCACTTGAGCACATCCGCGAGCGGACCAACGCTAGCAGTTCGCTATTTTACGCCACGCACAACCAAATGGCGCACGAACTGGAAGAGACGCGGGCTGCATTTCGAGAATCTGTAGACGCCCTCAAGCAGCGGGACCAGCAGCTTGACGATGTCAGCAACGGGTTCCAGACGGCGCTGGATACACTGCGGGAATTAGGAGTGATCAGTCCCGAGACGCCCGTGCCCGAGATTCTCTCCCGATTGCCGGAGGGCAAAAGCCCTCCTCTGGAATTCTCACAGAATCTCGAGAAAACTCTCACCATCCCGGCAACGAGACCCGAGGAGAGCCAAAGTCTGACCTACAAGGGCTCGATCGATTTCTCGATAGAGAACAACTCTCATTCAATTGCCTTTCGTTTTCTGACCGAAGCCAGCGAGGGCCGCGTTTGTCGGATCCTGGAGGCCGGCTGCGCTTCGGGTTATTTCGGCAATGCTCTGCGCGCGTTTGGCCATGAGGTCTGGGGGGTCGAGACCGACAATCAAGCCGCCGCTGTCGCCAAAGAATCTCTCGACAACGTTTTCGTGGGGACAATCGAGAAGTTTCTCGAGACCAAAGATCGCCCCTCGGCATTTGATTTCGTCACATTTGGCGATGTGCTGGAGCATATTGCTGACCCGGAGACGATTTTACGCCAGACCCGCGAGCTTCTCGGCCCCCAAGGCTGCGTCATCGCATCGATACCCAACGTCGCCCATCTCGCCGTGCGCAGCATGCTTCTCGAAGGTCGATTCGAGTACAGCAAACTCGGCATCATGGACGAGACCCATCTGCGCTTCTTTACCCGCGACAGCATTCTCGAACTTTTTGCGCACGCCGGCTTCACCGTCGAGAGAATCGCGAAGACAGTGCTGCCCGTGTCAGCAACCGGAATTCCCGTTCAACCAGCTTCGACTGCGGCCGCTACCGAGTTTTGCAACGATGACGAAGCCGATGTCTTCCAGTTCGTCATTCTTGCGCGACCCACCAATATCGACAAGCCCATCGAAATTCCGGTGAACTTCCCTGCCCGGACTGGGAAACGCATTCTCGCATTACCGCCGGTCGCCGACAGCACTCTGGTCGATATCCGCATCCGACAGCCACTGCGTGAATGGAGTGAACAACTCGGTGGTCATTTCCGATGCGGCAACCTGATCATCCCGTTGCCGGAAGATATCGCCTGGGCCGAGATTATTGTGCTCCAGCGCGAGGCCAATGAACCGACGCTCGCCTTGATTCGGCAGCTGCAAGGTTACGGCAAGAAAATCGTCTTCGATATTGACGATCTGCTCACCGAGATTCCGGACTACCTGCTCTCTGCCAAAACAACGACAGCGAAGCGCAAAATTCTCGAGGAGACGATCGCTACCGTCGATGCGGTCACTGTTGCCACCGAGCCTCTTCGCGAAGCCTACCGCGAGTTGAACCCGAATATTTTTGTTGTGCCCAACACCTCGCCCGCAATCGCACCACACCCGGAAATCGCGACCAAGGATGAGCGTGTCGCGCTTGTGGTTGCTTCATCCGATACGGTTCGGCTCGATTTCATCACCGATTGCCTGCGCGAGGTACAAGCAAGCAGGGGAGATCAGGTTCGCTTGATCGGGATCGGACCTCCAGGTGATTATCTGGCTGATCAAGGGCTCGATATCGAGAGGAACAAGAATCTGAACTACCAGAACTTCCGCCTTTTCCTCCAGAGTCTCCCGAATGCAATCGGCCTGATCCCGCTGGACGAGTCTCGGTTCAATAGCTGTAAAAGCGCGATCAAATTCCTCGATTATGCACAGACGGGAGTGCCTGCGATCTGCTCCAATGTCGCGCCGTACGCACAAGTCGTGATCGATGGAGTCACCGGCCGGTTAGCTATCAATGAGACCGAGGCCTGGACAAATAGCATCTATGATCTCCTCGATGATGCCGCGGGTCGCGAGGCTCTCGCGACTGCCGCAAAAAGAGCGGCCAATCAGGAACTGGGGTCGCAACATGCGGCCGCCGCCTGGCAGGAACTCGTGGATCACCTCGAGCCCTATCCAGCGCGAACCACATCCTTCAACCCTGAACTCATCGCCAGCCTCGAGGTTCCCACCCGCGCGCTGCGAGTGCTCGACAGGGTTCGCGGGCTTGTCCAGAAAATTCAGGATCCAACTCGCGCCAATAAAATCCGCCGCATCTGGAAAATCGAAGGCCTGAGCGGATTCGGGCGCCGATTAATTGGACGGCACTAGGGAACATCTCGGCATGAGCCAATCTTCCTTGGGCAGTCGCTTCAGTCGCGGATCGATCGTCGGTTTTGGTCTCTGGACGCTCCTCGCCCAAGGCACAGCTCTCGCCGGCGGTACACCCCGACAGTTGGGGATCTCTGTCCTCCTTCTGATGATGGCCCTCCTCGCCGGTTTCGCCGCCAAAGCCCTGTATCAGTCCAAAAAAGGCTCGACTGCGCGCTCTCATGCGGTCGATCCCCCGAGGACAACGGCGCCTCCGACGCCGGAGAAATTGTCGTCCTGGCAAAAGTTGATTCCATTTTTTCTGAGCTTTGTAATGCTTGCTCTTGCGGGGTTCGCAGCCGAACCTGAGATCCTGGCCGGGGCGTTGGCGATTATTGCGACCGGAATTCTCATGCTCGAGATCCGCCGGCCACCGCTTTGGATATCCCCCTCTTCCTCCCCGAGAGCCGAGCGAGGACTTCTGATCCTTGCGATTCTCATCGCATTCATTACCGCCAGTGCGCACCGTCCCGATGCTGACGATGCCATGTACGTAAATATCGCGACGACGGCAGCGGACTTCCCCGACCGGACACTTCTCAGCTTTGACGGTTCTCTGACAGAATCGGACATCCCGCTGCCTGAAGCAGCCTACCGCTCCCATACTCTGGAAATTCTAGCGGGCATCCTGGCCCGTGCGACCGGCTTTTCTCCGATTTCGCTGCTGCATATCGCGTTCGCCTTTTGGGCCACCCTGCTGGCCGTATTCGCGCAAGCGGAACTGCAGAAGATCTTCTGGCCGCGGCAATGGCTTCTGGGCACAATTTTCACAATTCTGATCCTCTTCGCGCTCGGGGAGAGTCACCGAGGGTATGGGAATTTTGCCTTTGTTCGCATTCATCAGGGGAAGGGCATCCTGCTTGCAGCGGTGCTTCCGATGATGATTGCCTCGGGCTTTCACTACATGCGCACGCCCACGGGAAGGAATTGGTGTGTCCTTCTTCTTGCGATGGTCGCATCGACCGGGGTGTCCTCGACGGGAATCGTGATTGCACCAGTCGCCCTGATCGGCGTACTCGTCGCCTCCTCGTCTCCTGATCGAAAATCGGCACAGACAATGTTCTGCGGACTGCTGACCGCACTCTATCCCGTGGCTCTTGCGATGCTTTTGGGGGTCCTATGAACGTCATCAGTGCCTTCACGGAGGTATTGGGGAGTGGCCCCAGTTTCTGGCTCCTTCTGGCCGGAGTCCTCGGGGCGGCATGGCTTGCGCCCCACGGCAGCCTGTTACGGCGCTCGGCCGCCATCGTTCTTCTGGGACTGAGCCTGGTCCGTCTCTCGCCCGCAATGACAAGCTGGGTCCTCGATACCGTCGTGCCAACCTTTCAACCCTGGCGTCTTTTTTTCTGGCCAATCCCGATTGCGGCCATTGCCGCCGCGGGCCTCCTGAGCTTGCTCGCCTGCGCCACCTCCGCACGCCTCCGCGGGTTCCTGACGGGCACGGCAGTACTGGCCCTCCTGGTGGCAGCGTTTATTGGCCCCACCAGTACGATGCGCCCCGAAAATCGAGTGCGCTTCGGGTTCCCCGGACTGAAAGTCCCTCCAGCCGAATTCGATCTGGCGCGAGAAATTTCGGCCGCAAGCGCGGGCAGGCTCATTGTTCTCGCTCCCGATGCCATCGCGACCTGGATTCCGGTCTCCCGCGGCCACGACTACCCCTATCTGAATCGCCTGTATTGGGCTCACCGACTAGGTGCCCACCTCGGATGGCGTGAGTCTCAAAAGCGCTGGAAACTCATGCAGTACGTCGAAGGCATGGAAAGGTTCCGGATGGGGCCCACGGCCCTCCGGCAAATTCTTCGCGATCGGGAAATCGATGTGGTCGTCTTTCACCGCGGGACCCCCTGGACAGACGAGATACGCGAGACTGCTCAGGACGCTGGGTGCAAGAAAATTTTGATGAGCGATCGATACGAAGTATGGAGAAGGCCGGTCGACCCCTGACATTTCCTCCGGCCGATTCCTCTCCTACCAGGAGACCGCAGAGATCCGGCGCAACGCCTCTTCGACATTTTCCCGAGAGTTGAAGGCACTGAGTCGGAAATACCCCTCACCCGAAGGGCCAAAGCCTGACCCAGGCGTCCCGACAACTTCGGCCTGCGTCAGCAATTGATCGAAGAAGTCCCACGAAGTCGTGCCGGTCGGCGTCCGGAACCAGATATAGGGTGCATCCACCCCACCGAAGACTTCGAACCCCGAGTCCGCAAGTCCCTCACGAATCCGGACTGCGTTTTCCATATAGAACGAGACGATCTTGCGCGTCTGCTGTCGCCCCTCGGGCGTATAGACGGCTGCAGCCGCGCGCTGGACGGGATAGGAGACCCCGTTGAATTTCGTACAATGCCGACGGTTCCACAGTCCGTTGAGCGGCACCTTGTCGCCTGCGGCAGTCGTTCCCATGACTTCCTTCGGAACGACGGTAAAGGCGCAACGTGTCCCGGTGAATCCGGCACTTTTCGAGAAGCTTCGAAATTCCAGGGCCACTTCTCGAGCGCCTTCGATCTCATAGATCGAGTGCGGAATATCCGGGTTGGAGATAAAGCCCTCATACGCAGCGTCAAAGAGAATGACGGCGCTATTCTCCTTGGCGTACGCCACCCACATCGCCAACTGCTCCCGGGTCGCAGCCATCCCTGTCGGGTTATTCGGGGAGCATAGATAAATCAGATCGACCGGAACATCGGGAGGCGTCGGCGTAAAGGAGTTTTCAGCAGTCGCCGGCATATAGACGATTCCTGCATATTTGCCGTCATCACCCGCAGGGCCGCTGCGACCAGCCATGACATTGGTGTCGAGGTAGACGGGATAGACCGGATCGGTCAAGGCGACAATATTATCGAGCCCGAAGATCTCCTGAATATTGCCGCTATCACATTTCGATCCGTCCGAGATAAATAATTCATCCGCAGACAGCTCGACTCCGCGAGCCGCAAAATCATGCTCCCGAATGGTTTCATTCAGAAAGTCGTAGCCCTGCTCGGGGCCGTAGCCCCGAAAACCAGCCTGAGTTGCCATCTCGTCAACCGCGGCATGCATCGCCTCGACCACCGCAGGGACCAGAGGCTCGGTCACATCGCCGATACCTAATTTGATGATCGAGGCCTTCGGGTTCTCCTTGCTGAACGCACCGACGCGGCGTCCGATTTCGGGAAAGAGATAACCTGCCTGCAGCTTGAGATAGTTCTCGTTGATCCGTGCCATGGCCAAGAGTTAACCAACCAATGCAGCTCTGCCAACCGGAAGTTTACTCGCCTACCGGCGTCCGCATGGTGACCAGTTCCTCGGCGGCCGTCGGATGGATCCCGACGGTGTCGTCAAATTGCTCCTTGGTCAGTCCTGCCTTGATCGCCACCGCAAATCCCTGCACGATTTCCCCCGCCTCGGGACCCAGCACATGCAACCCGAGAACAAGCCGATTATTCCGCTCGACAATCAACTTCATCATCATGGTTTCATCGCTGCCCGTGAGGGTATGCTTCAAGATGCGAAAACGAGATCGGAAAATCTCCACCTCCGTAGATACCTCGCGAGCCTCTTCCTCGGTCATCCCGACGGATGCGAAACTGGGCTGACTGAACACAGCCGAAGGTATATTCGCGTGGTCGACCGGGGTCGGTCGGCCATCGAAAAGCGTCGCCGCGAGGGCCATGCCCTCATGGATGGCCACAGGAGTGAGCTGAATCCGGTCGGTAATATCGCCAATCGCATGGACACTCGGAATATTGGTGCAGCTGTATTCGTCCACCAGAACAGCTCCTTGGGGAGAGACCGCCACACCGGCTTCAGCCAGACCCAAATCGCGGGTCAAGGGACGACGACCAATCGCATAGAGAGCCTGATCGACCTCCAGCTCCTGGCCGTTGTTCAGAACGACTCGGATCCCGGTCTCCATGCGCTCGAGTCGCACCACGTCCGTGTCGAAGCGCAGATCGATATCCTTCTTTCGCATCTCCTCAGCCAGCGCCGCGCGGACGTCGTTATCAAAGCCACGCAGAAAAAGCGGCCCGCGATAGATCTGCGTCACGGACGATCCCAACCCCCGCATGATGCCGGCAAATTCCACCGCAATATAGCCGCCCCCAACGACGAGAATCCGCTCGGGCTGATCGGGAAGCGCAAACATCTCATCGGAGGTAATCGCGATCTCGGAGCCCTCGATCTCCGGCCAAACGGGCGACGAACCCGTCGCGAGAAGGATGTGTTTGGCCGTATGGAGCTTGCCATCGACCGAGACAGTATGCGGATCCACCAGCTTCGCATGACCGTGAATGATCTCGACGCCGGCTGTCTCCAGAATGGACTGGTAGATCCCGTTCAAGCGGAGGATTTCCGCGTCCTTGTTCGCAATCAGGGCCGACCACGAGAAGGAGGTTTCTCCGACGGTCCATCCGAACCCTGCAGCGTCATGAAAATCTTCGGAATAATGTGAGGCGTAGACCAATAGTTTTTTGGGGATGCAGCCGACATTGACACAGGTGCCCCCCAACCTTTGCTCTTCGGCAACCGCGACGCGCGCCCCATAACTCGCTGCCATACGGCTGGCGCGGACGCCTCCGGACCCGGCACCGATCGTGAAAAGATCAAAATCAAAACGGCTCATAACTCTTCCTTCTCGCGATTAATGCCCGCAGGAACAATCGTCTGTGGGCGGATTCGTGCAGACTCGATGGCGAATTCTAGCGAGAATGGCCCAAAAATCGGAAAAAAAAGGCCGAAGTAGGTATTTACACCTACTCTTTAATCTCGCAGAGGGCCGATAATTTACCCTGTGGGGGAAATGATTCCAAAAATCGGCAGCCATGCCGCGTCGATCGTCACGCCTTCAAGTCCTTTCGGTCAGGCGTCGGCAGGCAGGGGGCAGATGTCTTCCCGGGGCAGCGACGCATCTTCTTCCCCTTACTGGAAGGTCCCCGGCCGCTCTGTGAGCCGCACATTATTGATGGTCGCCGGCCTGCCCCTCCTGACCCAGATTATCGGCAGCATTTTCAACATCTGGTACAATACGACCCACGTCACGCCCTTCCTGGTGGGCGATCAGATCAAGCTCTTCACGCGCACGATCTTCCTTTTTAATATTACTATTTACCCTGTATTAACAGGAATTTGGCTCCTCGCGGTCGCTTGGCTTTATCGCCCGCTGAGCCGTCTGGAAAAAGGCGAGACTCTGTCTCAGCCGATGCTGGAGCGAGCGCAACGCCGTGCGGTTCACCTGCCTTGGTGGTTCGGTGGCGTAACCGCGGCCGGGTGGTTGCTCTGTATTCCGGGCCTGCTGATTCCGCTCATGCTGATGGCCGAAACCCCTCTCGACCCCCGGCTCCTGACTCATATGCCGATCTCGATTGCGATCGCCGGTCTGACATCGGTCAGCCAGGGGGTGTTCGTTGTCGAACTGGCAACGGAGCGTTGGCTCTATGGGCGTCTCTTCCAGAACATAGCCCCCTCGGAGTCCGCCGGTGTCCATCCGCTTTCCCTGCGTGGTCGCGGTATGCTCTGGCTGGTCACAGCCGCGGTCTGTCCGGTTTTCTCCTTGCTCCTTCTGGTTCTCGGCTCGGACAATATGGGAGCAGATCGACTTTTTGCGGGTGCGGTTTCGTTCATGGCCGTCGGCTTCGCTTTGGTCAGTGCCTGGCTGATGTCTCGACTGCTGGTCGAGCCCGTCGAAAAACTGCGCCACGCCGCACAGAGCGTAGCGACCGGAGACCTGGACGTGCAGATCGACCTCCTCCGCGCCGACGAGTTCGGCCCGTTGATTCAGGAATTCAACGTGATGGTAGCCGAGCTCCGCGAACAAGAACGTCTGAAGCGACAGATTGCCGAGCGCACCCGTGACCTCGAGGTCACCACGACCCAGCTCGAGACCGAGGCTGAGCAGCGCCAGCAGGTGACCAATCACCTCCGCAGCGCCCTGTCATCTGCTGAAAATGCCAGCCGGGCGAAGACTGAGTTTCTCGCCAATATGAGCCACGAATTGCGAACTCCTCTTTCGGCCATTCTCGGCTTTGCCGAAATTCTGCAAGACGACGGCCTGCCACAGGATTCGCGTCTTGAATTCACCAGCTCGATCGAGAAAAGCGGTCGCCATCTGCTACATATCATCAACGACCTGCTTGATCTGACCGCGATTCAATCGGGCAAACTCCCTGTGGCCAAGGCAGATTGCGACCCCAAGGAAATCCTTCAGGAAGTCGTGGAGCTTGTCAGCGTCAAGGCGGAACAGAAGGGCCTGGCCGTCCGCTGCGAAATCGAGGCCGATGTTCCGGTACTCGTCCACACCGACGCTCTCCGACTCCGACAAGCTCTGGTAAATCTGGTCGGCAATGCCACCAAATTTACCGAAGAGGGGTCCATCGTGGTCCGAGTCTCTTCAATCGCCGAAGGGCGTCGCCTCCGGTTCGATATCGAGGATACCGGCCCCGGCATTGCCGCAGACCAGATCGATCGAATATTCGAGCCCTTCACTCTCGGCGATATGTCCACGACACGCACCCATGAAGGAACCGGCCTCGGCCTGCCAATCTCGCGACACCTGGCGCAACTTCTCGGCGGCGATCTGGTAGTTGAGTCCCGGCTCGGTCAGGGATCGAACTTTCAACTCACGATCGATCCCGCGCTCTGAGTGCCAACCCGACCGCGCTAGCTATCGGGTCCCTCCGCAAAGGCGGCGGCCAGAAAATTCTCGATCATGCGGTGCGTCAGTCCCCAGACGATCTGCTCCTCCACCACAAAAGCCTGAACCTCCGACTTGAATTTCGGCGTATCGATAAGCGTTTGACGGTGGTTTGATTTATCCCGGAAGGACGCCAACGGAAGCCAGAGTGCCGCGGCCACCTCCTCCGGGTCGATTTTGGTCTCCCTGACGCGGTCGAGACTGAACAGAAATGGGCTGACCACCATCCCGACGGGGCGACCACTGGAATAGGCTGGCAACTCGTTCATCGGGGTAATCAACTCCCCGTGACTCGTCAGGTCAACGCCTACCTCTTCCAGCGTCTCCCGAATCGCCGTTTGGACCAGCGACAGATCTTCAGGCTCGCTGCGGCCGCCCGGAAAAGCCATATGCCCCGACCAAGGATCCTCGGGATGCTCGGCTCTCCGGATCATCAGCACCTTGGGGCCATCCGGATGAGGGGCGAGAACCATGGCGACAGCGGCACGGTGCGGGTCCTTCTCGTCGAGAAGTTGCGCCTCCGCTTTTCGCATCCGGGACTCGATGGAGCGCAACATCTCGCCCTTGGGTTCCCATTCAAAATCCAAAGCGTGTTTCTTCTCGGTGTTGCAGGGCTTGCAAGCCGCCACAAGGTTCCCGCGCGCGGATCGCCCGCCACGGATCACCGGAACGATATGATCCATCGTCAATTCTGCGGCACCGACATCCGCGCCACAATAGTGGCAGAGGCCCGACGACTTTCGCCGTTTCCACCAGGGACTTTTCCGAATCTCGCGAGCCTTCTGGCGTTCGCGACGAATCTGCTCTTCGCTGACCGGCACGAGAAATCCTGACTCGGGAGACATTATCAGCAGTCTAAGGGTGCTGAGAGGCTGCCAGCAAGTCACGCTGCCCGCATAAAGCGAAGTTCAACGTCCATGAGAGATCCTCCATCAAGCCCGATCTCGTTCGAAAAACTGGATCTGCTTGCACTTCGATCCGATTTGTCCTGAGTTAGGTGCCGGAGGTTCATCTCAATGAGCAAACTTGATGAGGAAATTTTGAATACCTACAAACGGCTGGTCGCAACGCGCGATCGCGTCGAAACCGGGGAACTTCCCTGGTCTGCTCTCTCCGAGTTCTTCACCGAGGATGCCACCTTTGTCGATCCTGCCTGGGGACGCGTCCACGGCCGGCAGGCCATCGAAACTTTCTTCGAAGATTCCATGCAAGGACTCGAAGGCTGGACCTTCCCGCACCAGTGGTCGATGGTCGATGGGAATCGACTGGTGTCCGCCTGGATGAATCGGCTACCCGGTCAGCGCGCTGATGGCAGCTTCTATGAAGCCCCCGGGCTCTCCGTTCTCGACTATGCCGGGGACGGAAAGTTCTCCTCCGAGTACGATCATCTGAATATGGTGCACGTATTCGAGGTCATGAAGGAAAGCGGCTGGAAACCCGCCGGCCCGATGAAAACCCCGCCAAGCCCGGTTCCGCGCTGAGTGGGAACAGCATCCGCAGCGGCAATCAACGCGTGCCTCGGCCAAGCTGCTTAACGATGATCCAGCACCGCCGGATTGGCCAAATGGTTCGGTCGATCGCCACGCAGCCAGGCTTCGATTGCGTCGACAATCATCGCAGACTGGTGCGTGATCACATCTCGGCTGGCGCCACCGATATGTGGAGTCGCTATCACGTTGGGCAACAGCACGAACCGATCGTCTGAACGGACGGGCTCCTCCCAGAGAACATCCAGCGCGGCCGCGGAAAGGCGGCCCGACGCGAGAGCGTCATAAAGAGCATCGGCGTCCACCGACGCCGCCCGGGCCGTATTGATAAAATAAGCACCCGGCTTCATTTGGGCAATCTCCTCGGGTCCGAGCAAATTCTTGGTCTCGGGCACGTCCGCCACGTGCAAGGAGAGAAGATCGGCCTGCTGCAAGACTTCGGTCAGGCTTCCGCAGCGAGCGTCGTTTTGCTCGAAAACCGCTTCCGCTACATGCGGATCGTGAGCAACGACTCGAGCACCAAATGCCTGCACCCGACGCGCCACTCGCTGGCCGATCGCGCCGAAACCAATCAAGCCGACCGTTCGTCCGTGCAACTCCGACCCTGTCATCGCGTCGTACATCGTGATGAACTCGTTCGCATCCGGGAGCGACGACCGGTCGGACTTTACCCATTCGATGGCCGGATGGATATGGCGCAAGATCATCAACATAAAGCAGAGCGTGATATCCGCAACCGCTTCGGCATTCCGAGCCGGCGTATGGAAGACAGGTATACCGCGGGTCGCAGCCACGTCGAGGTCCACGTTCACCGGACTACCGCGACAAGTTCCGATCATCTTTATATCGACGAGGTCGAGTAGTTCCTTCCGAATTTCGTCGGCTTCAGTGATGATGACATCACAACCTTCCGCACGAAGCCTTTCCGCGAATGCAGCTCCTTCGAAGAATATATTCTTCGTCTCGCGCCAATCCTCATGATGAAACGGCATGATGCTCCCCAGCCGCTCCAGCTGATCCGCCGCAAACGGCGCGGTGACAAAAGCTTTCAAAATGACCTTCCCGAGGCTTCGTCCACATCGAAAAGTTTTTCGACCAGTGCAATTACGCGCTGGCGTAATTCCTGACGAACGGAATCTTCCTCGACAGCGCCGCCGACAGCCGCAGAAACCATCGGGCTGTCCAACATCAAGACCAGAACAACCGACTGGATGGTTACCATATAAAAGGTCGCTTCGGCCGGATCCACCTTGCCGCCCGTGAAGGTTCGCACCCAATCGAGGAAAGTCGACCAGGAGTTGTCGAGCGCCTCGCGCTCGCCCTCACTCATGTCTTCGGTCCCGTCGATCATCCTTCGCATCAGCAAGCGCGGAACCGTCAAATCTTCAGCAAAGAAATCGAAGGCAGCACCCATAGCGACTTCGACGGTGCGACGCGCTTCGACAGGCGTCTCCGGGGTGCGATCGCCGACGACATCCGTCAGTCGCGATACCAACTGGTCCTGCACCTGGGTCAGGATCGCCGTAAAAAGAACTTCCTTCGAATCCCAATGATAGTGGAGACTCGAAATATTAACCGAGGCGCGAGCCGCGATCTCACGCGTGGAGGCGCCTTTGAAACCCTTTTCGGAAAAAACTTCCTGCGCGGCGGCGAGGATTTTCTCCTTGGTCGAAACTTTCGGTTGTGCAGATTGATTGGCAGTCTTCATCGCGTTTTTTTCATGTTGTAAATTCAGGGGAGGGCGCTTCGAAGATATCAACGGATACCCGTCGGATGCGGGGCGCCGCGCTTCAAAATTCGTCCACTGGATATATACAGGCTTTGGGAAACAAAGCTCGGGGCCTCCTCGGCCAGAATACGGCAAAGTCGAGCCTTGAGCTTGCGAGCGTCGATGACTTCGGCGGTGTCGCCCGGGGCGAGCGCGAGCAAATCGATCACGTGCAGTGCCAATTGCGGTTCGCCTGCATCGAGCAACTCCTGCGCACGGGCAAGAACCGCGCCTTTGTCGGCAATTGCCGACAAGATCGCCCGGCCAGACGCATCCGGGGTCGCCGGATGCAGGTTCGTCGGATTTCGGTCCCACCATCCGGTCTCGGAACGGAAAATATCCCGCGCAATGAAATCGGGATGTCCATAGGTTGGCGTCATCCAGGGTAGGCCGAAAAGGGCTTCCGGGTACTCGATACCGGCAAGAATTTCCTCGATCCCCATCCCCCCATTGAGGCCCTCGACCACTCGTTCCCGCACCCATCGCAGCGCTTCGGCCATGGACAGCAAGACGGTACGAATCTTTTCGCTTCCTTCCACCGAGGGCCCAAATTCCATGACCATCAGCTCGGCGTCCAGCGAAGCCAGTCTCTCAAGAGTCTCGGCCCATCGCACCGCATAGCGCTGGGTGCGGAGAGGTGTGCCTATATTGGGGATATTCGGTGTGACCGCCGCTCCCCCGTAGAGAACTTTTTCTTGCGGCAACCAAAGGGCCACTGCATCGTCGGTTTCCGAGGGAGCCCAGAGCAGCTCGACACGTCGATTGCCATCATCGAAAACCATCGCGTCGGTAAAAGTCTCGTTGGGCATCTCCAAGGTGAGAGGATGATCGCCGAGAATTCCCACAGGTAGCCGGAGCTGGATCTCGGCAAAAAACTTTTGCAGCCCTTCAGTCTCGCGATATCGCTTCCAGCGAGTCACAAGGTTCTCGTGGGCAATCACGCGCGGCCGAGGATCACCTCGTTCCTCGCAATGTTCCAACCAGGTCGCGATCGCATCGTTGTACCCCAGATGACCATGCGAATAGACAATCGCAAAAATTGGCGCCTCGGTGATCTCCCGCAAACGATCCAACATCTCGCGTGCCTTCTCGGCGGAATTCCCGGTGTCGAGCTGGAGGACCCCCTGCTCCATCTCCACGGAAAGTGCGTTGCCCATGCCACCAAGCACATGCACACCCGGTGCGGCCGTGCCCAAAAATGAAGGTGCGAGAATCGGATTGGAGTCCATAGCCATGCTGCCAACCTATCAGCTGTTCCGGATTTTCGCCCCCGGAGGTTGGAAGTCGACTGGCACGGCTATTTTGTCGACAAGTCGGCGGAAAATCGGTTGGAAATCTCGGTCGAAAGTGGTCAGGAGCCCGGG
Organism: Candidatus Binatia bacterium; assembly: GCA_029248525.1. NCBI lineage: Bacteria > Candidatus Binatota > Binatia (SeqCode) > Binatia bacterium. The sequence goes on along the minus strand of JAQWJE010000013.1, from coordinate 82,950 downwards.
GCGCGCTTGCGACCCAGGAGGGCATCCATCCCCCGAGAGCCGGTAGAACCGGCCGCCGCCGCCGCCGCGAGCGCCGTCGGCCGACCACTGGCCACTGCCGCTTCGAGGCGCACGATTTCATCCTTGAGCCGCTGGATCTCCTGATCACGTGAGCGCAATTCGCTCTCGAGACTGACCACCTTTTCCAGAACGAATCGCAAATGACCGATTTCCTTGACCGCATGGGTCAGGTGAGCCTCCAGCTCCTCATTCTCGACGCGCAGCGCCTTGGTGGCTCGATTGATAGCTCGCGTTTTTTTCGCCTCGGCACCTTCGACCTCTTTGCGGAGAAGAGCGAGCTCGTCGGAGGAAGAACCCCGAGCAGGCTTTCCCGCCTCCCCCCCTGCCTTTCGCTTCGCCGCTGTAGCCATGGATTTTGCTTATCAGGAGATCCGCGAGCCGACAAAGGCCTCAGCCTCGCCAGCGGCGATGCATCCAGAGCCATTGGCCCGGATATCGGCGAATACAATCTTCGTAGGAGGCGTTCACCTTCGTCATCATTTCAATCAGCAGAGCCGGATCCTTGTCGCGTTTGGGCGGCGGAGCGATCGGCTCCTGCACGATGATCTCGTGCTGATTCGTGCGGCCGACTCGCGCCATCACCGCCACTTGAAGCGGTGCCTGTACCAGCTGTGCCAGTCGTGCCGGACCAAGCGTGGTTGAGGCCGGCCGGCCAAAAAACGGCACGGGAAAACCATGCCCCGCTGGTTCGTGCTGATCGATCGGCAGCGCGACGAGTTCGCCACCACGGAGGCGCTGCAACAACTCCCGGGCAGCCGATCGCTTGGCGAGCATCCGAGTGCCCGGACGACTGCGGATCGCCGCGATCTGCGCTTCGACCAGCGGGTTCTTGAATCGGCGATAGACCAGCGAAATCGGGTGCCCGAGAAACCCCTGAGCCTGCGCGAACATTTCCCAATTACCAAAATGACCGGTCGCGACCACGCATGGCCCCTGAACGACGCCCTCTCGCCAGCGCTGCTCGTCCGCCGGCGAAGCAAAACCAACGCGATCCCGAATATTGCCGGTGTTCAGTTCCGAAAAGTGTGCGAGTTCGCCGGCAAGACGGCCCAAATTGTCAAAAGAATCGCGCAGGGTCGCCTCCCGCCAGGCATCGTCCTTGTCGGGAAAGGCAATCTCCAAATTGGCCAAACCGAGGCCATGGAGCCGCTCGAGAAAGCGCATCGCTCCTCGCGAAACGCCGGAGGCCAACCCCACGGACCAGGGCTCCGGCAGGCTGCCGAGAGTCCCTAGCAGAAGCCGCAAGCCGACCGCTTCTGCTCGATCACTCAGATTCCTGCCCCGAAGACCACCCACAAAGTTTCCCTCCATCCCTGCACTCTCGGCCGAGAGGCTTCTTCCACAAGAAGCGTGCGCCCGTCCGAACCTTATCCATGGGAATGACGATTGCCAGCCTGCTTGCCCGATCGAGACCCTCAAGCCGAGAAACGCTCGACAGGCTCCTGATCCACTCATTCATGAGCTGGATTGTCCAGATACAGGAGATAATCAGTGCCGGCGGTATACCGACAAACCTTCCTTCCCGATGGTCCGACGTGTATATTCACGCACAATGTTGCGATCGATGATTTGCCTTGGGGAAAGGATTGCGTGCTCCGAGAAACCGACGGCTCTGGTCCTCGTTGTGGTGATGACCTTCCTGCTGGCAGGCTGCCCCGCTCGTCAGAAGAACCCCTACCCGGGCCCACCCGAGGTGTTCAACCCCTCACTGCTCGACCGGGGCTGAGGCTGCCGCGTCCTCTTCGCGCAATCGAATCCGCGAGCTTAGATCCGCACGTTTGCCGACTTTGCCCGCATAGAAAGCCCGAACCTTGTCCATATCCGCGCGCACATCATCCGACGTCCATAGTTCCGGACCAAACCCGCCCATCTTGTTCTCGTAGCAAAGGTAGGACAGGAGAATCGGCACTCCGGCTCCCTTGGCGATATGATAGAAGCCTGATTTCCAATAGTCGGCCTGTCCCCGGGTTCCCTCGGGCGGAACCGTGAGTGCCAGAGCTTCATACTCCCCATAGGTTTCGACCAACTCGTCCACGAGATTCGTCTTTTTCTGGCGATAGACAGGAATCCCTCCCAGCCAGCGCATAAAGCCTCCAAACGGGGCTTTGAACAGGGTGTTCTTTCCCAACCATGAGATGCGCAGCTGGTAATGCGTCGCGAATGCCAGAACCCAAACGAAATCCCAATTCGAGGTATGGGGTGCGGCAACGACAACCAGGCGCTTGGCCGTGGGGCGTTCCCCGGTGACCGTCCATCCTCCCAACTTCAAAAGAAGCCAACCAAGGGTCCGCAGAAAAATTCCGTACGGCTTGGAAGCATCTTTACCACGGCGCTGAACTGATTCTCCTGCACTGCGGTCGCTTTCGGAATTTTCCGCCATCACTATCCCTTCTCAGCGAAAATCGACGGCATTGCATCGGCCTGCACGCAGCGCTGCGACCAGGTCTTGCTCCGTATCGATCGGATCCTGAAATTTTGTCGCACACAGGCCGATGAAGGCCACCAGATGAGCGTCGCTTCCACCAAAACTCGCGTACCCCTGCTCTTCGATCAACAACGCGGTTTGTGCATCCTCGTCGCCCCGGCTGCCACCATTGATGGCCTCCACAGCGCAGACGCCCTCAAGCGGCGGTTTGTCTTCATAATGCGCACATAGACCGATATTCGTTCGACCCGGGTGACACGGCACCGCTACGCCGCCCATCGCCTCGACCTCGGTTACCAACTTCTGGGCGGGCAGCCGAACATCCGCAAAATCGAACCGTGAAGCGATCTCTGGAGTCACTCCATAAAGCAGGACGTGTCCGTAATCCGTTTCGACTTCGGCCCCCCGCAAGATTTTCATCTCGTATTGATCCTCGAGAGGGCGATAGTCGACTTCCTCGTTCCACTGACGATGCTCCGTCAAAACGACCCCGTCGAGAGGGCGTTCCTCCCGTTTGCGTTGCAAAACCTTGAGATAAGTCTCCACGCCGGCGCGGCTATCGTCGGACAGTTCCGAATGCACATGAAGATCGAGGATCATCTTTCGATCAACCTAACCCGGACAGACGGATCCTGCACTAAAGAAGCCGAAAAACAGGAATCGAGATCTCTTCCGCAAGATCCTCAAAACAGACCCGAACCGCCTGACCGATTCGGATCTCCGCCGGATCGGCATCGACGATATTTGTCAGAATCTGGATGCCCTCTTCCAAAAGGACATAGGCAAGCACGTAGGGGACGCGGCCAGCAAAACCGGGGGACTGGTTTTGGTAGGTGACCGTGAACGTATAAATCTCGCCCCGCCCGACAGAAACCACCCATTCGACTTCCGAGGAGAGACAATTCGGACAAACCGCCCGTGGATGGTGTCGATAAGCCCCACAAGCCCGGCAGCGCTGGAGAAGAAGCTGATGACGTCGGGCAGCTTCCCAGTACCCTCGGGACTCCTCGTCGACTCGCGGTAATGGACGCTCCGACATCGACCTACCCTTCTCCCAGAATTAATGTGGCACCGGAGTGCATCACCCCAAGCCAACCACCGGTGCCATGGCAAAGAGCCGTCCGCGCACCTGCCACCTGTCGATCTCCGGCTTCCTCGCGCAACTGTCGAACCGCTTCGATCACCAAAAAGATCCCTCGCATCCCCGGATGATTGGAAGAAAGTCCGCCACCATCAGGGTTCAGCGGAAGGCGACCGCCCAAACCAATGGCACCGTTTTCGACAAAGGAACCACCTTCCCCCATCGGGCAGAAACCCAGATTCTCCAACGTCGCGAGGACGGTGATGGTGAAGGAATCATAAATCATGCAGAAATCGATATCTTTCGGAACGAGCCCCGCCTGAGCAAACGCATGAGCCCCGGATTGTCGGGCAGCGATATCGACGAGGTCCCGGTGACCGGTTCCGGAGTGGCGCACAGCCTGACCACTACCCAGAACGGGGATGGGCTTTTGGCGCAAATCGCGCGCGCGGTCGGCCGAAGTCACGACCAATGCCCCGCCGCCATCCGAGATCAGACAGCAATCCAGAAGATGCAGCGGGGAAGAAACCATCCTCGAGGCCAGAACATCTTCGACAGTGATCCGGTTGCGGTACTTGGCTCGTGGGTTCAGAGCGGCGTGGTTCCGCATGGTGACCGCAACTTCCGCGAGTTGTTCGGCTGTCGTTCCGAACTCGTGCATATGACGCTGTGCGACCATTCCGTATGCGCCGACAATGGTCGGCCCATAGGGCAAGACGAATGCATCCGTGGGGTCCCCGCTCATCCCGCCCCCGGTACCGACCGCAAAACGATCTGAAGCAGCAGTGCTCCCGTAAGTGATCAACACCGTCGTGCACAGACCCGCCTGAATCGCCGCGCCCGCATTCGCGACCTGCGCGACAAAGGAGGAGCCGCCGATATTTGTGGAGTCCACCCAATCGGGCTGTAAATTCAGGTGATGGCACATGGACAGAACACCCATGGGCCCGACACCGCTGGTCGCGTAGCCATCGACATCCCCCAACGTCAGGCCCGCGTCCGCAAGCGCTCCCCGAGCCGACTCGGCGGCGATCTGGTAGGCGGTGCGATTCGGTGCGAAACGAGTGGGATGTTCAAATGCGCCCACAACAGCAATCCCTCCGGCAAAACTCATCCGGACACCTCGAGAATTGCCTCGTGAACGGCGGCCGGGTTTTCCAGCTGGGGCACGTGTCCCGCGTCGGGGATTTCCGTGACCGAAGCCCCCAACGCTGCCGCCAAGGCCGCCGCACCCGGAGCAGAACAAAGAGCATCTGACGCGCCCCTCAGAATGCGAACGGGAAGACTCGATGAGGGCAAGCGTCCTTCCGATCGATAGGATCGGAAATCGCGAAGGTCCTCCAACCGAACACGAGGATCTGTCTGCAACATGCCGCCCCAGAAGGCTCGCATCACATCCGGCGATGTCTCCGGAGCAAAAAATGGCGTGTCAAAGAACTGACCCGTTCGTCCAGCCACCACGGCCTCCAACTTGGAGAACTCCGCCTCCGGCCATTCACTGGATTCCCCGACCCCCAACGTGACGACCGCCCGCACCTGGTCGGGCCCGATGGCTGCTGCCCGCAAGGCGATATGGCCCCCGGAGCCATGCCCCACCAGAACCACTGGCGGCGTGGACAATCTCTTCAGGACTCCGAGCAACAAGATGGCGGAGGCCTCGATCCCCCCCGCCCCGGTCAACCCGGTCGACCGCCCGTGACCGAACAGATCCAGAGCCAGCGGGCTGTTGCTCTCGCCGAAGAACGCCATTTGGGGATCGAAATGAGAGGCGCTGCCACCTTCCCCATGAAGAAACACCACGGTAGCCCCGCGAGTCCAGTCCGGGACGACATCCGGCGGCGTGGTCGGCCCGGCATGCAGATATCGCAGCGCGGTATCGTCGTCCCATGAGAGATATTTCGTCGGCACGAATCCGGTCTATCCTTCGACCACCCGCAAGAGCAATATATGCATCCAGTTTTATCGGGTTCCTTTTCCCATGGCCCACATTCCCGGCTAGGATCAGAGGATGGCTTCGAAGTGGAACGTGGAAGGAAAGCGCTGCCTTGTGACGGGCGCGACATCAGGCATCGGCGAGGCGACCGCGATTGGACTCGCAAAAGCCGGAGCCCATGTGACTCTGGTTGCCCGTAATGCGGCCAAGGCTGAAGAGACTCGGGAGCGGCTGCTGATCGAGGCCCCGGAGGTGCCGGCAGAAATCATCCTCTGCGATTTTGCCTCTTTCGCTTCGATCCGCGGTGCTGCCGAAGAAATCCTCACGCGCTATCCTCGAATCGATTGCCTGATCAATAATGCCGGCGTCTTTGTGCTCGACCGGCAAGAGACGCAGGACGGGATCGAGTCGACCTTCGGGGTGAATCATTTGGGATATTTCCTTTTCACCCGCCTCCTCCTGCCCCGCCTGCTGACATCCGCCCCCGCAAGAATCGTCAACGTCGCCTCTCATGCCCATAAATTCGTCAGCTTCGACGTCGAAAACCTGCAGCCTTTCGAAAATTTCAGCGGCATCTCTGCCTATGGAGCCTCCAAGGCCTGCAATATTCTCTTTACCGGCGAGTTGGCTCGGAGGATCGCAGGAACCGGGGTTACAGCCAACAGCCTGCATCCGGGGGGTGTCAGCACCGGACTGGGGTCCAATAATACCAGCTGGCTGGCCAACCTGATTCGTCCCGTCGCCATGTTCGTTCTGAAAACACCCGCAAAAGGTGCGCGAACCTCGCTTCATCTCGCCATGGCAGATTCCCTCTCGGACACGTCCGGCCTCTACTTCGCCAATCGCCGGATCAGCAAACCCAAGGCCTTCGCAAAGGATCCGGAAACAGCCCGGCGGTTGTGGGAGATCAGCGAAGAGCTCTGCGGTCTGGAGCCTTTTTCTCTGCCCGATTGATTCCTATCTCAGTGCTTGCAGCATTCCGTCCGCAAAGGTTGTCTGGAGATTCGAGATGCCCGTACCTTTCCTGATTTTTGCGACAATCGCGGTGATGCTGACCGTGCCGCTCGTGGCACTGCGCGCCCGGGGCCGTCCCTATGGAATCTATTCGCTGATCACGCTGGTGCTTTCGCTGCCCGCCGCCTGTATCGTCTTCACGCGAATTCACGGCATTCTATCCCCCGGACTCGCCGAGATGGCCTCTCTGATCTACGCCTGGGGCCTCGCCGCTACCGCAACCCATATGATCGCCCTCGCACGACCGCGCCTCCGGACTCCCGCCTTCCGCCGCGGGATCAGCATGCCCGGCATGGCGTTCATGGCCGGAGGAGCACTATCCGTACCCTGGCTCCTGGTCCTGCTCCCGCTGCGACTCCTGCTGGCTCTTCTCGGTGCCGACGAGCTGCGCCAGTCGATGATTTGGCTGGATCTGATTCCGGCCGCGATCGCCCTCGCATCGGTATCCACATCCCGCGGCGCTCGATGGGAGATCGTCACTTTCTCTCTGGCAGGAGAAGAATCCAACCAGCTCCACCGCGCTGAGGCGACCCGCAATTCGCTAAAATCTGCCAAGCCCAGAGAGACAGGCGTGCTCCGCGTTGTGCAGATCACCGATCCGCACCTGGGGCCATGGCAACCCATTCATCGGCTGCGCGATCGGATCGAAAAATTGATCGATCTCGACCCCGATCTGGTGTTGATCACCGGCGACCTCCTCACCATGGAAGGGGCCGGAAGCCCGGGAGCACTGGCACGCTCTCTCGCGCCCTTGAGGCGCCTCCCCGGCCAATGCTTCGCCATTTTCGGCAACCACGATCACGAATGGCCGGCCGAAGTCCGTTCGGCTCTCGAATCTGCCGGGGTATGTCTGCTTGATGATGCCGAAGCTCTCGTGGAAACGCCTGCGGGGCCCGTACAGTTGGTCGGAGCGGACTGGCGCGGCAAATCTCGCAGCGAACAAATCCCCGCACTTCTCGAAAATTGCCCTCGCCGCGCCGGCCACGCACGCATTCTCCTGCTGCACGATCCGGCCGCGTTCGACCATGTTCCAGAAAATAATGTTGACCTCGTCCTCTCCGGACATACGCACGGCGGACAAGTTGGCTTGATCAGTCTCGGAATCGACTGGACCGTACTTTCCAAAACGCGCTGGCCCGATAATGGCTTGTTCGTGCGAGGGCGATCGCGACTCTACGTGCATCGTGGAACCGGGTTCTATGGATTCCCCCTGCGCATCGGCGTGCCGGGTGAAGCCTCTCGACTCGACATCCACCTGGCCACCGAGGACGGCATATGACGGACGGAAATGGTTATCGACTCTTCTCCTGGGAACTGAGTTATTTTTCCGGGAAAGTCCGCGCCTATATGCGATGGAAGGAGCGGCTCGGTGGGTTGCCGCAGGGCTTCGAGGATATCCTCGCCACCAACGATTTATTGGCCGGACTCCTGTTGCCGGCGACCGGAACCATGGCCGTCCCACAACTCCAGAAACCAGATGGAACCTTCCTTCAGGACTCCAGCGAAATCATTGATGAGATCGAGCGCGCACACCCCACACCGGCAGTAGCCCCCGACCCCATCAAATCCCCGCGACAATGCCTTGCCGTCTGGATCATCGAACTTCTGGCGGATGAGTGGATGTTGCCGCTCGGATTCTGGGAACGCTGGCGACACACCCTGCCAGACGTCAGCGCCAATCACGCGCGCTACAATGCCTTGCAATGGGGTTCCGGTGACAGCCAGACCAAAAATGCACGAGAGCGGCTCGCTGCGGGCGAAAACCTCTTCGAAGTCCTCTTCGGATTATCCCATGCGCGCACCAGGCCCATAGGCACCTACGCCGGAGCTCAAGCGCTCGGCGTGACACCCCAGACCGAAGGCGCTTGGGATTTGAGTATGGTGCGCATCCTGGAGGTTCTCGACAACCATTTCGCAGAACATGATTTCTGCCTCGGCGGACAGCCAACTCTGGCGGATTTCGCGCTGATGGCACCGCTCTATCCGCATCTGTATCGGGATCCCGTCCCGGGCTATTTCCTGCGGACTCATTTCCCCTTCATCGCGGATTGGGTCGACCGCACCAATCATACCAATGCGCTCAGTGCACGAACCTACGACCAAAAAATCTATCGTCTGGGCGAGGATGGAGAACTGCAGGCTGAGCCCGCGACCTCCGACGAGGGTCTCATCCTGCCCGACGATCAGGTCCCCGAGACGCTGCTACCCCTGCTCGGAATATTTTTTGAAGAGATGTGGCCCACACTGGAGTGCAGCCTGCGAACGCTCACCTCGTTTATAGCCAGCGACGATCATCGCCCGGGCGAGGAATTACCGGGGAAGAGTTTTACGGTCACGCCCGGATTCGAAAAATTCCAGACCGGCTCGGGAGCCCTCACTCACGATTTCGAACTGGGAGGCGTCGCAGGAGAGAGAATGGTTATTCCCTATCAATCCTGGATGCTGCAGCGACTTCTGCCGGTTCTCGAAGCCTGCGTGGCCACACCCGCCGCCAGGATCTCTATCGAAACCATGCTGAAAGATTTCCCCGGGCATCGGAATTTCCTGGAGCTCGAACGAGCTCTACGCGGATGTCGGATCCGCAAGGAAGGGGGCCTCCTTTTCTCCGAGGAGATCGCTTGAAGACAATTTGCCTCCTGATCTTTTTCATCGGTATCTCGGGAACCGCCCATGGCGACTCCCGGTGTGCTCATCATACGCCCCTGAGGCAAGCTTTTTTTGGCGATCTCCACGTCCATACAGCGTTATCAAGTGATGCCTTCGGCTTCGATGTACGGCTGGGTCCCGACGACGCCTATCGGTACGCGTTTGGGGAAACCATTCACATACCGCCGCTCGACCGGGAGGGACGAGGCACACGCGGGGTAAAAATCGATCGCCTTCTCGACTTCGCAGCGGTCACAGATCATGCGGAATTCTTGGGCGAAAGTGCGATATGCGTCGATCCGGACCACCCCAAAAAGAATTCCTCTTTCTGCGAAATCATCAACTCTGGCGGCCGGCATCCGCAGCTGCTTTTGCGGATCATGAGCCCCATCGTCTGGCGAGACAGCGAGCTCTGTGGCGACAAGGATCAGGATTGCATCACTGCCTCACGTTCGACCTGGGCTGATACCGTCTCGATCGCCGAAGCCTGGAATGACACCAGCTCCTCATGCGCTCATGTCACGTTCCCCGCATACGAATGGAGTTCGCATCGGCTGGGCTCGAATTTTCATCGGAATATCATTTTTCGAAACGCCAATGTGCCCGAACATCCCCTCAGCTATCTGGAGGTCACACGTGAATGGGAACTCTGGGAACGTCTCCGCTCCGAGTGCCTGGACGCGGAAGGGGATTGCGACGTTCTTGCGATCCCACATAATTCCAACCTCAGTAACGGGCGTATGTTCGCCGTCGACTATCCCGACACCAATTCCCGCGAGGAACAACGGGAGCGCGTACGGCTGCGGATGCGCCTCGAGCGGATTATCGAGGTCATGCAACATAAGGGCGACTCGGAATGCCGCAACGGAATCTCCTCTGTCCTTGGCGGACCAGATGAGTTCTGTGGGTTTGAGAAGTTCGAGGACCTGCCGCTGAAGCGCTGGGGGGCACCCAGTGAATGTTACGAGGGGTCGTTCGCGGATTGGGTGCCCCACTTGGGCCCCGATTGCATCTCGAAACTGAGCTATGCACGGTATGCCTTGACAGAGGGGCTGAAGGAAAAACGACGGCTCGGCTTGAACCCCTTTCAATTCGGATTCATGGCCAGCACGGACACGCACAACGCAATGCCGGGTTCTGTCGAGGAGAAAAGCTTTGCCGGACATCTTGGCTCAGCCGATGCCTCTGCTACCCAACGCGCAGCGCTCAACACCGAAGATGGCAACACCTCAAACAACCCCGGCGGTCTGATCGGGATCTGGGCTGAAGAAAATTCGCGAGACTCGCTTTTCGATTCGATGCGGCGGAGAGAAGTTTTTGGCACGAGTGGCCCACGCATCCGCCCGCGGTTCTTTGCCGGCTGGGAGTTTCCTTCAACTCTCTGCGACGACCCGCGGATGATTTCGAGGGCCTACGCAACAGGTGTGCCGATGGGTTCGGAACTCTCAAAACCGCCCGAGGGAAAGACTCCAATGTTTCTCCTCACCGCACTCCGCGATCCGGGAACCGAAGACTCCGCCGGTGGGCTACTGCAGAGAATTCAGATCATCAAAGGATGGGCGGATGCCGAGGGACGAACGCATCAAGCCATCTTCGACATCGCTGGCGGCGCCAACGACGCAGATATCGACCCCAAGACTTGCCAGCCTCGAGGGTCTGGTCATGAAAGCCTCTGTGCCGTGTGGCAAGACCCCGATTTCGATCCGGCCATCGAGGCTGTCTATTATGCCCGGATTCTGGAAAATCCCAGCTGCCGCTACTCCGCGTGGGAATGCCTGAAACTCTCCGGCAGCCAGCGACCACCCGCTTGCGATGACGGAAGTGTCGCCCAGGTCCAGCAGGAACGCGCCTGGACCTCCCCCATCTGGTACGCACCCGCCGCCTGATCGCTCGCGTCGAGAGGTGCGCGACGCACCCGGCCGGGCGATCTACTTCAGGGAACTCGCCAGCGCAGCATCCACAATTTCCTGCGCATCCTGCTGAATCTGCTGGAGATGGTCGGCCCCGCGGAAACTCTCCGCATAGATTTTATAAATCGCCTCGGTTCCGGATGGCCGAGCAGCAAACCAACCGTTTTCGGTCGCGACCTTGAGGCCACCGATGGAGGCGCCGTTCGCCGGAGCCTCCGTCAGCTTTGCCTCGATTTTCTCGCCCGCCAATTCGTCCCGCACGACGCTGCCCGCGTCGAGGTATTTGAAGGCTGCTTTCAGCTCAGGTGAAGCTGGTGCGCTGATTCGATCGTAGACCGGGCTACCGAACCTCTCTTCCAGCGCGGCATAATGCTCGGCCGGGTCGCGCCCTGTGGTGGCAAGGATTTCTGCCGCGAGCAGGCATAAAAGCGGTCCATCCTTGTCGGTGGTCCAGGTGGTTCCATCGAGACGCAAGAAAGAGGCCCCTGCGCTCTCCTCCCCGCCAAACGCATACGCGCCAGAAAGCAATCCGTCGACAAACCATTTGAAGCCGACGGGGACCTCGGCGACCGAGCGACCAACCAATCCCGCTACGCGATCAATCATGCTGCTCGAGACCAGAGTCTTGCCGATTCGGGCATCCTTCGACCAAGCCGTGCGTGTCTCGCATAAATATTGAATCGCGACCGAGAGGTAGGGGTTCGGTGCGAGCAGGCCAGATCCGCGGGTAACGACCCCATGGCGATCCGCATCGCCATCATTGCCGAACGCAATATCAAATCGATCCCGCAACTCGACCAGGCTCGCCATCGCCCAGGGGGACGAGCAGTCCATCCGAATTTTACCGTCACGATCCACCGTCATCATCGAGAAACTAGGATCGATCCGGCGATCCACAATCTCGATATTCAAATCAAAGCGATCAGCAAGACGGGTCCAGGTATCCAGCGCGGCACCGCCGAGAGGGTGCACGCCCAGATGAAGACCCGCGCCCCGGATTGCCTCCATATTCAGAATGCTCGGCAAGTCCTCAATATAGGGTCCGGTCAGGTCACGCTCGCAGACATCGCTCGAGGCCATGGCCTGCTTCCAGGGCAGACGTCGCACCCCGGCGAGATCTTGCGACAAAATCTCGTTGGCGCGATCCTGAATCCGACTCGTAACGGAGCTGGGCGCAGGCCCTCCGTTCGGAGGGTTGTATTTGAACCCTCCATCCTCAGGCGGGTTATGCGACGGCGTGATAACCACTCCGTCGGCAAACCCGCCGCTCCGACCACGATTCCAGCAGAGAATGGCATGTGAGATCACGGGTGTCGGTGTGGCCCCCAGTCCCTCCTCAAGGACAACCGAAACACCATTGCCGGCCAGAACCTCGACCGTTGTCACGAGCGCCGGCTCGGACAACCCGTGCGTATCAATTCCGACAAAGAGTGGGCCATCGACCCCGTCGGCCGCTCGGACCTCGCAGAGAGCCTGCGTGATGGCGAGCACATGGTCCTCGTTGAAAGCACCGTGCAGCGCTGAACCTCGGTGACCCGAGGTGCCGAAAACCACTTGTTCGGCAGGATTCTCGGGATCGGGGCGCCGGGTAAAATAGGCCGTGACGAGCCGAGGTATATTGGTCAGAATTTCAGGGGGAGCCGGCTTGCCGGCAAGTTCGTGCGTTGCCATCGATCAGGAGGTACCACCCAAGTCATCCGATGACGACTCCAACAAAAAAAATCGCTCCCTTCGGGGCCTGGACCTCTCCTCTTTCATCGCAGGCCATGCTTGCCGATCAGGTAGGCTTGGGCGCACCTCACCCGCTGCGGAAATCCCTTCTATGGACCGAGTCTCGACCGACCGAAGGGGGGCGCGTCGCTCTCCTCGCCCGCTCGTCAGAGGGACTCGTTCAGGACCTGCTGGCACCGGACGGAAGTGTCCGCACAAGGGTCCATGAATATGGCGGCGGGGCGCTGGCGGCGAGCGAGCATCGAATCGTCTACTCGTCGGATCGCGATCGACGCCTCTACACGATGGACCTGAACGGCGAGGGGCGCGTACCCCTGACACCCGAAGGCCGATTTTCCTGGACGGATATCAGCCTCTCGCCGGACGACCGCTTTCTTTTCTGTGTCCGGGAAGACCATACCCGCGAGGGCGAGCCCGCCAACGAGATCGTCCGGATTGCTCTCGATGGCAGCGAGATCGTGCCGATCGTCACCGGACGCGACTTCGTTGCGGCACCGCGAATCTCGCCCGATGGCCGCAATCTGGCATGGATTGCGTGGGATCACCCCAATATGCCCTGGGATGATTCCGAGCTCTGGCAAGTCACCCTCGACGCCGACGGCCACCCGGGCGAGCCCGAGCAAATCATGGGTGGGTCGAATCAATCGGTATTTCAGCCAGAATGGTCGCCCGACGGTATCCTTCATTTTGTTTCCGACGCCTCCGGCTGGTGGAATCTCTACCGAATGGAGCCGTCCGGGCCGCGCAATCTCTGCGCGATGGACGCCGAATTCGGACTGCCGCAGTGGGTATTCGGAATGCGCACCTATGCCTTCGTCGGTACGGAGGAAATCATTTGCACCTTTGGCAGGGATGGTTTTTGGAACCTCGCGCGACTGCAGATCGCCAGCGGCGAGCTTCAAGTTCTGACGACCGAATTCAGCGGCTTCGACGGGCTTCGGGTGTGCGAAGGACGCGCCAGCTTCATTGGAAGTCGCAGCAGCGGTCCCTCAGCTCTCGCACAACTCGATCTTGGAGACGGAAGCATCGAAATCCTGCGCGAGTCCGGCGCACGTATCCTCGACCCTGAATTCGTTTCGATCCCGGAACCTGTAGAGATCCCGACCGGCGATGGCGAGGTGGCCTTCGCTTTTTACTATCCGCCCCGCAACCCTGATTTCGAAGCGCCCCCCGGCGAACTCCCTCCCCTTCGCGTCAAATCGCACGGCGGGCCGACGGGAGCCGCGCGGCCCGACTTCGACCCCCGAATCCAATTCTGGACGACCCGAGGTTTCGCCGTCGTCGATGTCAATTATCGCGGAAGCACCGGGTACGGGCGTGCATACAGGGATGCTCTGAAGGGAAATTGGGGCATCCATGATGTCGACGATTGCGAGAGCGCCGCCAAATTCCTCGCCGCAAGAGGATCGGTCGATCCCTCCCGGCTGACCATCAGTGGCGGCAGTGCCGGCGGCTATACAACTTTGGCCGCGCTCACCTTCACCGAGACTTTCGCCTGCGGTGCCAGCCATTACGGCATCGGCGATCTGGCGGCACTCGCGCGCGACACGCATAAATTCGAGTCAAGGTATACGGACTCGCTGGTAGCACCCTGGCCTGCGGGCGAGGCCGTCTACCGGGAACGGTCCCCTATCGCGCATACCAACCGACTCGGTTGTCCGGTAATCTTCTTTCAGGGCCTGGAGGACAAGGTCGTCCCACCCAATCAGGCCGAGGAAATGGTCGCCGCACTCAAGGCGAAGGGGATTCGCGTCGAATATATGCCTTTGGCCGGCGAGGGCCATGGCTTTCGGCGCGCCGAATCGATCAGTGCCGTTCTCGGCGCCGAATTGAAATTCTTCAGGGAGGTCCTGGGCATCCGAAATCCGGACTGAGCCAAACCGCCCGGCCGAGAGAACTCGACCCGGGCTGGCGGGCGTTGTACAAGCTCTCATGCCCAATGAAATGAGTGCGCCCGCGGTCGCTGCGGTCGAAGCCGCAAACCTGGCACCCGTCGCGTCGCCGATCGCCACCATCGCATTGACCCCGACCCCTTCGCCCTTGCCCAGCCCCACCGCAGCTTTCACGGGGTTCCAGCAGGCAACCGTCGCTCGGCTCCAGTCAGCCGGAGGCTCGCAATATGTTGCGCAGGCGTATGCCAGTTTTGCGGATTGGCTTGGCTCATTGGGCATTCCGGATCCATGGCCGGCATTCATATCGGCACTTGTCAGCCTGATTGCTCTCGCGGTTCTCGCGAATCTCGTCTTTCGGCTGACCGCGCGGATCATCCCGCTCGTTCTCGTCAAGCTGCTCAGCCGATGGAGCAAAGACTGGGCTCGCGTCTTTCAGGAAGAGAAGGTTCTTGACCGCCTCGCCCATATCGCCCCTCTGGCGCTGCTGGCAGGCGCCATGCCGATCATGGAAGTCCTCGGCTTCGACGGCGCGCTTCTTCTGATCATCGAACTCTACGGCATCTGGATCCTGCTTACACTCTGCAATGCCATCGTCGGACTTGTGCTGGGACTGCTCCAGCTTCGTCCCGAGATGAACTCGCTGCCGCTGAACACCATCGAGCAAGCCTCCAAGCTCTTCCTCGCCCTGATCGCGATCCTTTGCGCCCTGAGCGTCATCTTCAACCGAACCCCGATCTTCTTCCTGTCCGGTCTCGGTGCCCTGACCGCAGTCGTCGTTTTGATCTTTCGGGACACGATCCTGGGTCTGGTCGCCGGTATTGTTCTCGCGCTGAATGATATGGTGCGCGTCGGCGATTGGATCGAAATCAACGGAACTCCGGTCAATGGTGACGTCACCAGCATTACGCTGACGACCGTGCGTGTACAGAATTTCGATCGAACAACGGTACACGTGCCTGCCTACGACCTGATTTCCAAAACAGTCGTCAACTGGCGTGGCATGGTCGATTCCGGCGGTCGGCGCATCAAGCGGTCGATTCATGTCGACATGAGTTCGATTCGATTTGTGGACACTGAAATGCTCGAGAATTTTCGTCGCTTTTCTCTTTTGGGCGATTACCTCGACAAGAAAATCTCCGAGATCGAAACATGGAACTCCGAATGTGCGACCAAGGACCGTGCCGAGATCAACTTCCGTCGACAAACCAATGTGGGTGTTTTTCGAGCGTACTGCGCAGCCTATCTCCACGCTCACCCCAAAATTCACCAATTAGGCTTCACGTTCCTTGTCCGACACCTCGAGCCGACGGCCGCCGGCTTGCCCATCGAGCTCTACGTATTCACGAACGACAACCGTTGGGCCCAATACGAGGATATTCAAGCTGATATCTTCGATCACCTGCTGGCCGCAGCACCCGAGTTCGGCTTGCGCGTATTCCAAAGCCCCACGGGCTCCGACCTACGCGCCGTGAACCCCTCCCCGGTCAGTCAGACATGACGTAGCCATCCTTCAGGGGATGGACGTGTTCTTCCCAGACACGTTGGTAGCGGGCATCGTTGGCTTTCGGTTTCTCCAGCATCTGAAGACATCGCGCCATCTGGTCATCGTTGGTTCCGGGCTTGTCGTGTAGTTCGAGCGCGTAGCGAGAGAAGTCGCGACAGAATACGTCAAACATTTCGTCCACGAGATCGTCGCCGAGGCCGTGGATCTTGGCGTTTTCCAGGATCAACTGGCCATAGACAATCAGCGCAAAGATCTGGCCACCAGCGAGAAGGTAATCGACATCGCGACTTTGCTCTTTGGTCGGCGGACAATCCTGCAGCATTCCCTTGAAGACTTCGATCTTGCGCCGGAACAGCTGCACGTTCGGGGTATCGAAAAGTTCGAACGCCTCATTATAGTCGTGGAACTGAATGCCGCTGAGGCCCCGAGTCGGGCCCTGCTCGAAGAGGAAATCGTCGTTCACCGCCGCGTTCTGCTGCGGAACCTCGGGGAATTCGCCCGGATTGAAGAAGTAATTGGGCATGAACTTCACCAACAAGGCGATATTCACATGCACGGTACCTTCAAGCTTCGGAAGCGCTCGAATATCGATCGCTGCCTGCGAGAAATATTGGTCTCGCTCAAATCCCTTGGCGGCAATTGCGTCCCAGACAAGGTCCACAACCTCCTCACCCTGGGTGGTCACTTTCATTTTGGTCATCGGATTAAAGAGAAGGTAGCGGCGGTCCTCGGGTGAGGCCGCCCGGAGATAATCCGACGCACGCAATGCAAAAAGCTTCATCGAGATCAGGCGCACCCACCCATCCACAAACATCTTGCGGACATGAGGCATATCCGTCACCGGCATCCCGTAGAGGATCCGATTCGCTGAGTGCTGGATCGCTTCGTAGAAGGCGTGGGTGCAAATACCGATGGAGGCCCAGCCCAGATTGAACTTGCCGATATTCACGGTGTTCAAGGCTGCATCCCAAGCGTCCTGCCCCTTGTGCAGAATATCCGCTTCGGTCACCGGGTAATCGTTCAGCGCAAACTCAGAAACATAGTTCTGACTGGCAACGACATTCTTGACCAGTTCGTAATTTTCGTGCTTCGGATCCGCTGCGAAAAAGACATAGTCCTCGCCGAGTCGACCGAAGGTGGAAACGATCGAAGCCTTGTTGCCGTTGCCGATATAGTATTTCCGCCCGTTGGCGACGTAGCGTCCCTCGTCCACGATCTCGAGGGCCATTTCGGTAGAGTAGATGTCCGCACCATGCGTTTTCTCGGAAAGACCGAAGGCGAAGATCCCCCCTTCTTCGAGATAGCGCGCTGTCTTCTCTTTGACTTCCTCGTTATCGCTCATCCAGATAGGACCGAGGCCCAGAACGGAGACCTGCCAGACGTACCAATACTGAAGGCCATAGAAGCCCAGGATCTCGGCGAACTCACAGATGCGCCAAGTGTCCCAACGAGAGTCGTCGGCACCATAGCCCTTGGGCGTGCTGATGGTCGCAAAAAGGCCTTCCTTGCCGGCGTAGGTGATGAAATCATCATACCAACCTTGGCCGTAGTAGTCCTTCAGCAGGTTCTTCTTCCCTTTGTTCTCGAAAAAATCGATCGTTTTTTCCATGACCTCGGTCGATCGAGGATCTTCGTATTTCTTGTTCAATTTACGAGGGTCGAGAAGAATCATTTGAGGTACCTTTCCAGGAGTTCAATGCCATCATCGGCGAAGGGAATCTCTGCCAGTATAGGCGCAGGATCAAGTGTGGCGAAAGATTCGCGGAATGTCACTGTCGCCGAATCAGGTGTTTCTTGCAGGTGGTTCAGGACGACGCCCTCGACCGGACAATCCCGAGCACGGGCCGCCTGCAAGGTAAGCAGGGCGTGGTTGAGGCCTCCCAGCCGAACGCCCACCACCACGATCAAGCGGGCGCCGAGCCACCCAGCGAGAGTGACGCAATCAATGTCTCCGGCCAGAGGTACCAATAATCCGCCGGCTCCCTCCACCAAAAGAGCATCTACGGCATCTGCACGCTTGCGATAGGATGCGGCAATTTCCTCCAGATCGAGGGTGGTGCCCGCACGCGCTGCCGCTATCCCGGGCGCGAGAGCCTCTTCCAGTCGAAGCGCGCAGACGGTCTCGAGTGATTCCGTAGCGCCGGCCGCGATCCGGAGGGCGACCGCATCGGAAGGCACCAGATTCTCCCCGTCGGCAGCGCAACCACTCTCCACCGGCTTGCGGGCCGCGACCGAGTACCCCTGCCTCCGCCAGGCATTTAGAAGGGCACAACTCACGTGAGTCTTTCCGCACCCGGTATCGGTGCCCGTCACCAGAAAGATGCCCTTCATCGACGCTCTCTGGCGGCGTTCAAAATATGCGCCGCGGCATCCATTTCAGCCTCGGTATGCGTGGCAATCGGTGTCACGCGAAGCCGTGCCGTACCTTCGGCGACCGTCGGCGGACGAATCGCCGGCGCGAAAACGCCCTCGGCAAGAGACTGCTGCGCCACATGCAGAACGTCGGCGGAACTACCGATGACCACGGGGAGAATCGGGCTCTCGAAGGGTTGCATCGCGCACCCTCGTTCGGCCAATCCGGCATGCAGTCGGCGAGCATTGCGCCAGAGCCGTTCGCGGATTTCAGGTTCGCTGCGAATGATTTCGAGGGCCGCTGCCGCCGAACCCACGGTCGCAGGCGGTAGACCCGTTGAAAACACGTAGGCTCGCGCGCGATTCACCAACAAATCGATCAACTCGCGGGAACCCGAGACGAAGGCGCCGTAGCTGCCAAACGCTTTGCCCAAAGTTCCCATCCGTATCGCGACCTCGGCTCCGAGGCCGAGAGCATCCGCATACCCCCCACCCTCGTCACCAAAGACGCCCACCGCGTGAGCCTCATCGAGCAGGATTTCAGCATCATATTGTCGGGCGAGGGAAACCAGCCCTTCCAGGGGCGCGAGATCTCCGTCCATGCTGAATACCGAGTCTGTAACGATGAGGCGCCTTCGCCCCGGGGATTCGCGCAGCTTGCTCTCGAGGTCCGCCAGATCGCGGTGCCGGTAGATCACGCGCCGCGCCTTGGACAACCGGCAACCATCAATCAAGCTGGCGTGATTCAATTCATCGCTGAAAACGACGTCTCCCGCTCCGACCAGAGCTCCGATCACGCCGATATTGGCGTGGTAGCCCGAACCAAAGACCAAAGCCGCTTCGGTTCCCTGCCAATCAGCCAGAGCGATCTCGAAGGCTTCATGCGCCTGCATATGGCCACTGATCAAGGGCGAAGCTCCTGCACCCGCGCCGCCCGCCTCGAGTGCCGCGACACCGCCCGCAACCACGCGCGGATCGCCCGCCAACCCCAGATAATTATTCGAAGCCAGACAGAGGACGCGTCGGCCATGCAACTCGATCGACGGACCTTGCAATCCGCCCACCGTCCGGCGGATTCGTCGCAGGTCCTGATCCTCGAGAGCGGCAAGCTCGGTGCCGAGATCGTGGGACAAGGTCATGGGATAATCTACCCCAAAATCCCCACAACCGCATGGGATCCGGCAAGATTCACCAACCGCATGGCTGCCAATGGAAACATACAGTTCTGCACAACGGATTAGGCAGACCGCTTGGGATCCCCGCGCGAAAGCCCTTATTTACCAACCCTCAGGGGCGCCGAACTCGTTGGCACAGGAACTGCATTGGTCAGAGCATCGGAGGTTATGAATATGACAATTACATTGGCAACGCTTTTAGGACTGTTCACCACCGGACTTTCACCGATCGGACTCCTCGGGGGTGTGATCACCCTGATTGTGGGGGTAAACTTTTGGTTGGATGATCGGGAAGCCCTCGTGCTCCAGATCCCGGCCAGCGAATCCTAGGCAAGCAGCATCGCTTTGCGGCAGAGGTTCTCCCGTCGGCAAGACCCGAAAACAGAGACGAAGCATCAGGTGATAAAATGAAAAACGATCCCCCCCGTTACGAAATTCCCAAGAGAGACTGGCCTTTAGCCTTTCGAGTGATCCGGCGCGTGATCGAAAACCCCGAGAGAACCGATGATATCATCGAGATCATCAATGCTCTCGCGGGGCCCAGTTTCGAGAAAGCCTACCAGCGCTTCTACAAATCCTCCGGTGGCCAGCAGCTGCTTCGGGATCGACCCGACCTTTTTGCGACGTTGTCCGATCGGGAGGCCCTTCAGCGGCTGCCCGAAGGATCCTTCGGGCAGGTCTATGCGGACTTCATGCAACGCGGCGGAATCACCCCAGCGGGATTGATGGAGGCCGGCGAGATTGCGCGAGAGCGCCTGGATCGCCCGGACGATTTGGAAATCGATCCCAATCGAGAATTTTTCGGCCAGCGCCTGCGCGATCAGCACGACCTCTGGCACGTTCTGAGCGGCTACGGCATGGACGAGGCCGGCGAAGCCGCGAACCTCGCCTTTTCAGTCTCGCAATTCCCCAACCCGGGCATGGCCTTCATCGCGATGGCCTCAGTCTTTGTCCAACCCAACCTCAAGACCGCGACCTGGGGACGCTATTTGTTCCAGGCCTGGCGTCGCGGGCGCACTCTGGCCAAAACCCTGCCTCAGGTCCGCTACGAAGAACTCCTGCCGCTGCCGCTCGACGAAGTGCGCCAGCGCCTCGGAATCCCCGAGCCGGCAGCCTTCCACCCGACCGGGATTGCGATCCTCAAGGGGAGCAAAGGCAACGCCGGCATGGGCGAAGTTGTGTGGGGATTCCCGAGCCGACCCGCGGTCGCGACAGCTGCTTGACGCGTCAGGTCAATTTCGCCGCCAATCGGTCGAAAAACTGCCCTGATCCAGCCGTTTCGGGCTTGCCCAAACGATCGTTCGTTTATATCCTTCTGGATCCGCAACCATCCAACCGGTCGCGGCAAGGGAGCCTGCCAAATGAGCGAGTTAAGCGAAATCACCGCCGAGCGGATCATCAGCGACGATGCCTACGGCAACTTGGGGTACCCCTGGCGGGAATGGGACATCCTTCGAGCCCAATCCCCAGTTCACCCGTTTCTCGACTGGGACATTCCTTTCCACGCCGTCACACGCCATGAGGCGATCGCTCAGGTCGGGAAAACCCCGGAAATCTGGCAAAACGGACCCCGACTGATCATCGGGAATATGGAGGAGTCCACCGATCTCGATTTCGATCGACCGCCGACCCTGATCGAAATGGATCCTCCCATGCACGCTCAGCATCGAATGCTGATTGCCAAAAAGTTCACGCCACGGAATGTCCGGAAACTCCACCCCGATATCGAACGGATCTGCGGCAAAATCGTCGATGACCTTCTCGAACAGGGTGGTGATACGGAAGTTGATTTTGTCGACAGGGTTTCGGCCCCGGTCCCCATCGCCGTCATCGCCTGGATGTTGGGGGTTCCCGAATCGGATTGGGAATTGATCTTCGATTGGACCAACCAGCAACTCGGCAGCAACGATCCGGAGTACTCGGGGGAAGAGGACGCCAGCGTGGTGGCCACCCGCGCGCTCGTCGAAATGTTCACCTACTTCACCGGACTCGTCGAAAAACGAAAGAAGGATCCCAAGGACGATCTGATCAGCCTCTTCTGCAATGCCGAAGTCGACGGCAAGCCTCTCGAGCTGATTCAGATTCTCGCCTGGTGTCAGATCATCATGGTCGCCGGCAATGAAACCACCCGCAATGGCACCAGCCGCGGACTCATGGCTCTGATCGACAATCCGGACCAGCTCCATCTCTTCCAAAGCGATCCGGATAACCTGATGAAGCCGATGCTCGAGGAGATCCTGCGCTGGACCAGTCCGATCATTCATTTCGCACGAACCGCGTCCTGCGACACCGAACTTCAGGGGACCAAATTCAAACAGGGCGACCATATCGCGATCTTTTTCCCCTCGGCGAACCGCCAGGAAGATCTGTTCGCGGACCCCTACAAGTTCCGCATCGATCGGTTTCCCAACAACCATCTCGCTTTTGGCGTGGGAGAACATTTCTGCGCAGGCGCCCATATCGCGCGGCTCGAGCTCGAGATGATCTTCAAGCATCTCCTTCCGCGGATCGAAGAAATCGAGTTGGCCGGCGAACCCTCCCGACTGCACTCCAATCTCGTCGGGGGCATCAAACGCCTGCCGATTCGGTACCGACTCCGCGCCGCATAAAGAACTCCGCAAGCCCGGCCGCCGCGCCACAAGCGTAACGCCACGAGCGAAACGAGACCAGGGACCTAACCGATGCGCCGGGGCGTCCCACCGATCAAATGGGGCACCGAGTGCAGGCCCTCATCACGAAAACGCAGGGCCTGATCCAATCGCATCGCTGCGTTGATCAGACCGAGGTGGCTGAAGGCCTGGGGAAAGTTCCCCAGAAGCTCGCCACTCGACGGGTTGATCTCCTCGGCCAACAAACCAAGATGATTGGATGCATCGATATGCGCTGTGAAAACCTCCAGCGCATCATCGAGTTGCCCCTGCAGCGCCAGAGTCTCGGCCAACCAGAATCCGCAGAGGACAAAGGCACCTTCTTCCCCCCCGACGCCATCGTCCGCCCGGTAGCGGTGCAGGTAAGGACCGGTGGCCAACTCTCGGCGAACAAAATCGACTGTGGAGCGAATCAAGGGATGGTCTTCAGGGAGAAATCCATGCCCCGCCAGAAGGAGCAGGGTCGCGTCCGCACGGTCTTCGCCATAGACCGCGACAAAATGCTTACCCGTGCTGTCGAGCGCATTGGCACAGATATCGGCATGCACCAGCCGCGCTTCTTCCAGCCATGCATTATGCAGCGGCATATCGCCAAAAGCACGCGCGATACCCGCCCCTCGATCCAGAGCCAGCCAGCTCATCAACTTGGAGTGAGTATTCTGCCGCTTGCCATCCCGCGGCTCCCAGATTCCGTGATCTGGCTCTCGCCAAATCTGGCGCATCTCCTCCACGATTCGGCGCAACTTTCGCCAGGCTCGCACGGTGAGCGTCCCGCCAAAATGTTCGTAGAGATGAGCGGCATCCACGAGCGCGCCCGCCGAATCGATCTGTAGTTGCTCGCGGGCCCCGTTGCCGATCCGCACCGGGCCCGACTGGCGATACCCGCGCAAATGGTGAATTTCCTCCTCCTCGGGCACCCGCTTCCCATCGATCGCATACATCACTTCGAGGCCATTATCGGTCGAAATCGTATCTCGAATGAAGTGAAAGAAGTCCCGTGCCTCGGTCCGACAACCCACCAGATTATTCGAGCGAACCGCCAGTGCCGCATCGCGAATCCAGGCGTAGCGGTAGTCCCAATTTCGACGACCTCCAATCCACTCGGGAAGCGAGGTCGTCGGCGCGGCGACCATGCCACCGGTTGGCGCATAGGTCAGCAGTTTCATGGTCAGGGCAGATCGCACGACGTTATGACGAAACGGGCCATCGTATTGCAACTGGGAGGACCATTGTCGCCACCGCAGACGCGTGGTTCTCAGCAGATCGAAGGGGCGGTAAGCCGCGGGCGGCTCGGGATCAGCCGCGTCCCAGGAGATGATCATCCAGATTCGCTGACCCGCTCGCAGTTTGACCTTCGCCTCTACCCCACCGTTTGGGCGATGCTGCCAATGCGGACCCTGCCCGACCACCGCGATCACGCGCTCGCCACTGGGGCTCTCGGCCACCACCCCGTGCTCGGCAATCTCGATCAGGGGGGCCACACGCGCATAGTCAAAGCGCGGATCAAAAACGATCGAAAATTCGACTTCCCCCTCCAGGCATTCGATCCGACGATGCACTTCATGGATCGACGCGCGCGGATCATCTGTCCATGGCATGAAATCCGTCAATCGAGCCACGCCGCGGCCGGGGACCTTGAACAGGGTCTCCAGCACATTCGTGTCGGGGTCATACCGCTGCAGGCTCTCGAACGGCCGCTTTATGGGGGTAATCGCTGTATACCCGCCACGCTCCGGGTCCAGCAGAGCCGAGAACAGGCTGGGGCTGTCAAAACGAGGCCAGCAAAGCCAGTCAATCGCCCCGTCCACCCGCACCAGAGCCGCTGAGTATCCGTCCCCGATAACGCCGTGCGCCCCGATCGGAAGATGATTCAGATCGAGGGATTCATCAATCAGATAGGGATCGGCGATGTGTTTGGCGGTGCTGTAGAGATCCATGTGCCAACAAAGTAGCGCAGGTCTCGAGTCAGGTCACGGCAAATAGCGCCTTCCGCACCCGGATCAGCTGTACTTCTCGCGCAGATATGGTTGGAAGACCCCTAGTGGCGAAAACACGATCCAGCTTTGTATGTCAGCAATGCGGCTGCCAGCACCCCAAATGGGTGGGCCGATGCAAGGATTGCGGGGCATGGGAAAGCGTGGTCGAGGAGACCATTCTACCTCCGACCAAGGCCGCGGGAAGCAGTCGAACCTCTCTGGCTATCGGGGCTGCGCGTAACGCGGCGCCCATCAAGCTCTCCGAGGTCACTCCGGAAAGCCATGCGCGCACCAGCACCGAACTCGAAGAGCTCGACCGCGTGCTCGGCGGTGGTCTCGTTCCGGGTTCGGTGATCCTTTTAGGCGGCGACCCCGGTATCGGGAAGTCCACCATCGGACTCCAGATTCTCTCCGGTTTCGCCAAGGCCGGTAAAAAAACTCTCTATGTCACCGGAGAAGAATCTCCCGAGCAGGTCAAACTGCGCGGCGACCGGCTTGGCGCTGACGAGAATATCATCCTCTTGCCCGAGACCTGTGTCGAAGAAATCCTGCTGCATGCCGATCGTGTCGCCCCTGAAATTCTGCTGATCGACTCCATCCAGACCGTGCATTCACGAGAACTGACCTCCGCGCCGGGCAGCGTCGGACAGGTGAGAGAATGCGCCGCGACTCTGGTGACCCGGGCGAAGGCCTCTAGCATCCCGACAATTTTGGTGGGGCATGTCACCAAGGAAGGGACCATCGCCGGACCGCGTGTTCTCGAGCACGTGGTGGATACGGTTCTTTATTTCGAGGGCGATGCTGATGGCGGGCTTCGTCTGCTCCGCGCCGTAAAGAATCGCTTTGGTCCCACAAATGAAGTCGGGGTCTTCGAAATGGGAGAGCGCGGCCTTGTCGATGTGAACAATCCGTCTGCTCTCCTGCTCGCCGAGAGGCCCCGCGGTGCCGCTGGTTCCGTAGTGCTTCCCGCGATCGAGGGCACCCGGCCGCTCCTTGTCGAAATTCAGGCCCTGGCCGCCCATTCCTCCCTCGCCATGCCGCGCCGCACAACGCTGGGACTCGATGGCAACCGAACCGCCGTCCTGACCGCAATCGCGGACAAACGAGCCGGCCTGAAGCTTTATGAACATGACCTCTTTGCCAGCGTCGCCGGGGGGCTCAAGGTTCAGGAACCGGCCGCCGACCTCGCCATCCTCGCGGCCATCATGTCGAGCGCTCGGGATCAGGCAGTTCCCGCAAATACCGTCGTCTTCGGGGAAGTTGGTCTGGCCGGAGAAGTCCGTGCCGTGCGTCACGCCGAAACTCGCCTGCGCGAGGCCGCCAAACTGGGTTTTGAGCAAGCCCTCGTACCGCAAGCCGTCGCCCAGCAAATCAAACCCCCGCCCGGCCTTGCCCTCACACCGATTGCTTCGGTCGCCGAACTCCTGCGCGCCGTCAGCTGAGACCTCTCGCCTGGTTCAGACTTCGACTGCGTTCGTCTTCAAACGGGTCCGGAGAAAATCCAGTAAATGGGAGCCGACCTCAGCCACCTCCAGATCCCGAGTAATGACATGACCACTGCGAGGCAGAATATGGCGCTCCACATCCGTGGCACCCAGAGCTTGCTCCAGCCACGCGGACCCCGCCACGGGACAAGTCGCATCCAGCGCACCATGCAAAATCAAGGTCGGCGTACGAACCTCACCTGCAATCGCTCGAGTCCGCACTCGCAATTCGCCAAAAGAGCGATACGCCGAGAAGGGAAAGGGGTTTGAACCAGGGTTTTCCTCCTGGGACGCCTGATCCTGAGCATCGGATGCTCCCTTCGGCATCTCCAGCGCCCCCAGGCCAACCCGCGAAAGATTCCCCAGGACCCAGATACCAAAGCGATTGAAAGTCGATACCTCGACCGCTGGAGCAAACGTGGCGATCGCGTCAATCCGCCCGGCATTCGCGTAGGCCAACTGCAGCGTAAGCAAGGCGCCCATCGACAACCCTGCGACAATCACCGGGCGCCCATCCGCACGATCGACCGCGGCATCGAGACACGACTGACCCCGTGCCAGCCAGGCCTCCCAGCAGTTATCCTCGGCTTGATCCGGAAAACCATGACCCGGAAGGCGCGGACAATCGACCTCGAAACCGCCGGCCGCCAGGCTCTCCCCCACGGGAATCAGATCCCAGGGCGAGCCGGTGAAGCCATGCATCAGACAAACCTGCCCCGCGGTTCCGGCGGCCCCCAGATGAAAACCTTCGATCATCCTCAACTGGGTGCGCGGAGCGCGTCGAGACGTTCCGAATAGACTTCCACAACTGCTGCCGCGCGAAGTTCCTCGACGTATCGCTGGAAGACTTCTTCGCGGCGACTTTGCGTCATCTGCGCTCGGATATCGGAGACCTTCTCTTCCAGATCACTGCCCTCTGGGACTTCACGATTGCTGACCGACGCGATATAAACGTCACCCGCAATCACGAAGGGCTCCTCCAGCAGAGATTCGTTCGCGCCAAGAGCAAACGCCGCGTCCCTCATCTTGCGGTTGCCGCCGAGAGGCTGGATGAATTGTTCCTGCCGCGAGAAAGGAAGTGAGTCATTCAGCCTCTGGCCGCCGGCATTCGCCACAGCGGCGAAATCTTCGCCGGCCTGAACCTTGGCCATGAATTCGTTGGCAGCGGCCAGCGCCAGAGCACTCGCTTCAGCATCGCGATAGGCCCGCTCCGCGGCAGCCCGAACTTCCTCAAAATCGGGAATTCGCTCCGGGATCTTCTCCTGCAGGACCGCAAGCACATGATCCCCCGAAACTTCGAAAACTTCCGTTACTTCACCGGGCTCGATGGAGAAAATTGCGTTCATCAGCGGAAAGGATCGGCCGACACCCGCTACGCCTCCGGACCTTGCAAAGGGAGCCGGTGTCTCGACTTCCATTCCACGGGCCGTCGCAGTTTCCGTCAATGCCTGCCCCCCACTGACGGCCTCTCGGTCACTTTTCGCCGCTTCTGCGGCCCTCTCGCCAGCTTTCGTCTGACGGAGGTTCGACTCGATATCCGCACGAACCTCTTCGAGGGTCAGGGCACGCTCTTCGCGCACCTCGTCCACCTGAATCAGGTGCAAACCAAAGGGTGTCTCCACAATTTCGCTCACGGTACCGGGCTCTGTCGCAAAGGCCGCCGCTTCAAATTCGGGCACCATCCGCCCCTTGCCGAAGAAGCCCAGCGAGCCGCCCCGAGCGGCCGAGCCCGGGTCTTCCGATTCCGCGGTCGCGAGTTCTGCGAAATCTGCGCCCGAGGCCAGGGAAGCCGCCAACGCCTCTATCGAAGCACGAACCGCCTGCTTCTCTTCTTCCGTTGCTTCAGGATTGATCCGTTTCAGAATGTGGCGCGCACTGATTTCATTTTCCTGTTGGAAGGTCGTTTCCCGGCCGGCTTCATACTCGGCAACGATATCGTCTTCCTCGAGGACGATGCCCTCTTCGAAATCACCGCCGCGATAGACCAGCATCGCCACAACAACTTTCTCGGGCTCCTCGAAGCTGTCTTCATTTTCCGTGTACCAAGCGGAGAGCGCGCCATCCTCAACCACGACGGCTTCCTGAAAGTCTGCCTGGCGGAAACTGGCGTACTGAAGAGTTCGTTTTTCTTCCTGCGCTGTCACCTCGGCTCGAGCCTCGCTCTCGGAGACTTCGACCTCATCGGCAATCAACCCCTGAAGTCGGGCGATCGCGAGGTCCTCCCGAACCGAAGATTCGTATTCAGCGGGCGTGAGCTGGGAAAAGCGAAGTGAGCGAACGTAGGTTTCCTTGTCGAAACGTCCATTCGAAAAGAAGGCCGTACTTGCGCGCACGCGATCGCTGACCTCCCGATCGCTGATTTCAAGTCCCAGATTATCCGCTTCCAGAGCAAGTAGTCGTCGCTCGACCAGTCCCTCGAGCGCGCGGGCGGGTAAGTCCAGCTGGGTCATGATCTCGGGCGTCAGCTGATCCCCGAAGTTCCGCTCGTAAGCCTGGCGAAGATTGAACTCGGCACGAGCCACGGTATTGATCTCGATGGGAGCCCCATCGATCACAGCCACTGTCGCCTGCGAGTTGACGCCGCTGACGACGCCTTCGACCCCCCAGAAGACGAAAACGGCGACGATGATGCCCAGTATAATCTTGATCCCGAGAGATTGCGCGTGTTGTCGAACGATATGGAGCATGCAGGGAGGATACGAATGCAGAGCGAAGGTAGCAACCACCCCGGGATTCCCTTGTTGGCCCGGGGGCCATCTGATACCCAAAACCAAGTCGCGCTTCGCGACCTCCATGGATGAGGGGTACAGGGCCTAAATGATCTTCGATTCGCTGCTGGGATGGTTCTCGGTCGACCTTGCGATCGATCTGGGCACGGCGAATACCCTCATTTATCTCAAGGGAGAAGGCATCGTCTGCAACGAACCCTCGGTGGTGGCGATGCAAAAAGAGAGCCGGAGCGGACGCCGGGTTCTGGCGGTCGGAGCTGAAGCCAAGCGCATGCTGGGGCGAACGCCCGGGAATATTGTCGCCATTCGCCCCCTGAAAGATGGCGTGATCGCCGATTTCGAGATCACCGAAGCGATGTTGCGGTACTTCATTCAGAAGATCCACAAACGAAAATCTCTGATTCGGCCCCGGATCATCATCTGCGTGCCCTTCGGCTGCACCGAGGTCGAAAAGCGCGCCGTCCGGGAAGCCGCCGAGTCTGCTGGCGCCCGAGAGGTCTATCTCGTCGAGGAGCCCATGGCGGCCGCCATCGGAGCGGGCCTGCCGATCACCGAGCCGACCGGCAATATGATCGTGGACATCGGGGGCGGCACCACAGAGGTCGCCGTCATCTCCCTTTCCGGGGTCGTCTTTTCTCGATCGGTCCGTGTGGGCGGCGACAAGATGGACGAGGCGATCATTCAGTACATCAAACGGAAGTACAATCTTCTGGTTGGTGAGCGTACCGCCGAGTTGATCAAGATCACCATTGGCTCGGCCTACCCTTCCAATGAAATTCAGACGATGGAAATCAAGGGTCGCGACCTCGTCGCAGGCGTACCCAAAACAGTCGAGATTTCGGATGAAGAAATCCGTGATTCCCTGCTCGAGACCATCAACCAAATTGTCGAGGCCGTTCGAATTGGCCTGGAACGCTGCCCCCCCGAGTTGGCCTCGGATATCGTCGACAAGGGTATCGTGCTGGCCGGAGGTGGCGCACTCCTGCGAAATCTCGACATTCTCCTCCGAGAGGAAACCGGCCTGCCCATCATGACCTCCGAGGATCCGCTGACCGCCGTTGCCGTCGGCGCGGGAAAAGTACTCGACGAGCTGAGTCTTCTCAAAGACGTCACCATCGAGTAGCCAGTTGTGAGCTGGCTCCGGCAGCACGCAGTGCTGGTCACAACCGCAGGCCTGCTTCTGATCTCGTTGACCCTGTTGATGGTCAATACGCGAGGCCAGCGCCGCGTGGACCCGCTGGGCGTGATTTTTCTCGAAGCGGTCACGCCAGTTGCGAGCCTTTCCGGCGCCGTGACACGACGACTCGGAGAGGCCTGGAGTTCCTATGTGGATCTGGTCGGCGTCCGCGAAGAGCGGGAGTGGCTCCGAAATCGGGTACGCACATTGGAGCGTGCGGCCGATGCCGACAAACAGATCCGACGCGAAAATCAGCGCCTCACGGCCTTGCTCGATCTGCGGGAAGCCCTCGGTGGTATGCCGATCGCGGCCCGAGTCACCGGTATCGGTGCCAGCCCACTTTTCCATACCGCGACACTCGACCGTGGCACCTCGCAGGGAATCACCGCAGGGATGGCGGTTCTGGCCCACGAAGGCGTCGTGGGGCGAATCGTTGCCGCCAGCCCGAACGCCTCACGCGTGCTGCTTCTGGAGGATCCGGCCAGCGGAGTCGACGCCGTGGTTCAGCGCTCACGTGCGCGTGGTATCCTCGAGGGGGGCTCGGAGGGACGCCTTCGACTCAAATATATCAAGCCGGACGAAGAGTTGCGGGTTGGGGATACCGTCGTGACCTCCGGATTCGATCAGATTTTCCCGCGCGGGATCGCCCTTGGCCGGATCATCGAGGTACGCTCGGCGCCGGGCGGCCTCTTCCAGACAGCGGAGATTCTGCCTTCAGTCGATTTCGGGAAACTGGCAGAAGTTCTGGTGCTCGACGCACCCAAACGCGACGAAGTTCCCGTCATCGAGGCGGATTGACGGATGCGCGCCGCACTGATTCTCGCTTTTTGTGGCATTCTTGCCGTGGTCACCCAAACGACCCTGCTCGGAAGACTCGGAATTCTGCCCGCGCCGCCGAACCTGATCCTGATCCTGTCTGTCTACATCGGACTGCGTCTGCCCACACCTTGGGGGGCCCTCGGCGCCTTCCTGCTGGGCTACCTGCTCGATACCGTTTCCGGCTCGGTTCCGGGCCTGCACTGCTTTACCATGACGCTGGTCTTCGCCATGGTATATTTTGTGTCGGGACGCCTATGGATGCAGAACCCCTTCACCAGATTCGCAATCATGATTCTCGGTTGCATTCTGGAGGTCACCACGCTTGCCGCCTACTTCACGATGACGGGGAATATGGGGTCTGCTGTGGGCGGCGTTCTGCGGACATTGGTGATCGAGGCCGCACTCGCCTTGCTGATCGCACCTCTGGCGTTCTCGGCTCTCGATTTCTACATCCCGGCGATTGCGCGAAAGAAAATCCATGCAGCTGAATGATCCCGAACCGCCGGAAGAGCTTCGCAGGCGGTCGCGAGTTGCCTCGCTGGTCGTTCTGGGATTTCTCGTCGGACTCGCGGTCCGGCTTTTTTCCCTGCAAGTCGGTGACGGTCAGAACTGGCAGGACCGATCCGACGTCAATCGGATTCGGTGGGAGAGAATTGCAGCGACAAGAGGACGAATTCTGGATACCCACGGGCAACCTCTCGCGGATAACCGTCCTTCCTTCGATATCGTCCTCGTGCCCGAGGATACCAAAAACCTCGATCATACGATGGCGCAGGTCGAAGATTTGGTCGGCCGCGAGCTGCGCAAGCCCGAAGAAATCCGCGCCGCCGCCCGCAAACGCCCACCCTTCGAAGGCATCGTCATCGAGCGAGATATTGATTGGGCCTCGATCGTTGCTCTGGAGACCAACGAGCATCGGCTGCCTGGCGTTCGTCTCGCCGTGGGACCCATGCGCACCTATCCCGAAGGTGACCTCGCATCGCATATTCTCGGCTACGTCGGTGAAGTGTCCGAAAAAGACCTAAGCAATCGTCAGCAATATCGCCCCGGAGATCGCATCGGTAAAACAGGGGCGGAGCAAATGTGGGAATCGAATCTGCGTGGTGCGTCAGGTGCGCAACAAATCGAAGTCGATGCCCGGGGCCGGCGCCTTCGTGTCCTGTCAGAAGCAGGAGGTCAGCGCGGAGAAAGCCTCTATCTCACGATCGACAAACGGCTGCAGGCCTTCGCCGAGCAGCTCCTCGACGGTCAGGAGGGCTCGATCATCGCGATCCGCCCGAAGACCGGCGAAATTCTCGCGATGGCGAGCGCACCCGGGTACGACCCGAATCAATTCGCTCGCGGGATCGGCAATACCGATTGGCGCGCCCTCCTCGAGAACGAACTCAGGCCTCTCAACAATCGGGCCGTTCAGGGTCAGTATCCTCCGGGGTCGACCTTCAAGGTCGTGACAGCGGCAGCCGCACTCGAGGAAGAAATCATCACCCCCGAAAGCAAGGTTTTCTGCGGTGGCTCACATAAATTGGGCAATCGGACCTATCGCTGCTGGAAACGTGGGGGCCACGGCGAGATGGATTTGCACGATGCACTTGCCGAGTCCTGCGATGTCTATTTTTATCAAGTGGGCCACAAGCTCGGGGTAGATCGGATCGCCGCTTACGCCGCGCGATTCGGCCTCGGTGAACAAACCGGTATCGACCTGGCCAGCGAAAAACGCGGCCTCGTTCCGACTCGAAACTGGAAAAAAGAGCGTTACGGCGAATCCTGGTACGCGGGGGAAACTCTTTCGGTCGCGATCGGCCAGGGTTTCCTGCTCGCGACCCCACTCCAGATCGCCAATCTGGCAGCCACCATCGCCAACGGTGGTCTGCGCATGAAACCTCAGCTCATCGAGCGAATTGAATCGGAAGATGGCGAGACCCTCTTCGAGATGGAACCCGAGACCCGCGGTCGCCTTGGCCTGCAGCCCAAAACGTTGCAGCAAATTCGCGAGGCGCTGCGTTCGGTTGTCCACGCGCGAAAGGGAACAGGCAAAGCCGCCCGACTCGATACGATCGAGGTGGCTGGCAAGACCGGGACCGCTCAGGTCTTCAAAATGGGCAAAGAGCAGATCAAGACCGACTCTCTGGCGCGACACCTACGCGATCATGCCTGGTTCATCGCGTTTGCTCCCGTCGAAAATCCCGAGATTGCGATTGTGGTCCTGATCGAGCATGCCGGAGGTGGCGGCGGTTCACGCGCGGCGCCACTGGCCCACGATCTTGCCGATTTCTATTTTTCGCTGACGCGAGGCCGGGACTATCAGATCGCCGACTCGGGCGCTCGCGCGTTTCCGGCACCTTGGGATATTGCGGTACCCGAAGTTCTCGCGCGAGAGATCCCTGCAGGTGCCGGCACGCATGCCGAAGCTCTGCCTCCTGTCGATTCCGAACGACCGGGCGCCGAGGGTTGATGCCATGCGCCTGATGCTCGATCGCAGGCTGATCGCACGCTTTGATATTTATCTTTTGCTGTCGATGCTGCTGATCGTCAGCCTCGGAACGCTCACCATCTACAGCGCCAGCTTTTCGCCGGGGCAAGAGGGCATTCCGCGGTTCGCCCTCCGGCAAGCCATGTGGGGTGGCGTCGGTTTGATCGCGGCTTTGGCGATGGTCAGTTTTGACTACCGCCGCCTCGAGCGCTGGGCCCCCTTGATTTACGCCATTTGCTTGCTGCTTCTCGCAGCGGTGCCTCTGCTGGGCTCGATGTCCGGAGGCTCTCGTCGCTGGCTATCGCTTGGGCCAGCGAATCTGCAGCCTTCCGAGACCATGAAATTGGGGCTGGTGGTTCTTCTCGCGCGTTATTTCCACCACAACTCGCGCCCCGGTGGCCTCAAATTACGCGATTTCGGCATCCCTCTGCTCTATACGCTGGTCCCGGGTGCGTTGACCCTGATGCAACCGGACCTCGGGACAGCCTCCCTTTTTCTCTTCCTTTTTCTCACCATGGCCCTGCTCGCGGGCCCCAGTCCGCGCACTCTGGCGATCGTTGCGGGTAGCGGACTGGCTTTGCTCCCCCTGATTCCATTCCTCTATTCGATGCTCAGGGAGTATCAGCAACGACGTATCGTCACGTTCCTGAACCCGGAACTCGACCCTCTGGGAGCGGGCTATAATGTCATCCAGTCAAAAATTGCGATCGGCTCCGGTGGTTTATGGGGCAAAGGGTTTCTCGAAGGAAGTCAGAATCAGCTCAATTTCCTCCCCGCACAACATACCGATTTCATCTTCTCGGTCTTCTCCGAAGAATGGGGCTTTTCAGGAGCGCTCGTTCTCTTGAGCCTGTACGCCGCTCTCCTGCTCCGTGGCCTTTTCGTGGTCGGCCATGCCAAGGAACGATTTGGTGCGCTGCTGGCTTTCGGAATCCTTGCCAACATCTTCTGGCAAGTTTTGATCAATCTCGGAATGACCACCGGACTGCTGCCCGTGGTTGGCATGACCCTGCCCTATTTGAGCTATGGCGGATCCTCGCTTCTCACACTGATGGCCAGCATGGGCCTCGTGATCAATGTGAGCATGCGACGACTCGATCGAGAGCGATTACCGCGCTTCTAAAAAAAGAGCTCGTATAGCCAATCGCCATACGAGCCCTTGCTCAAAATCCTGCTGTACAGAAAAAATCAGATCAGCTCAGAGCTCCATCGACAGCATCGGTCAGCTTCTGTTTCGCCACGGCGCCAACGATCTGTTCGTGAACTGTTCCTCCCTTGAACAAGATGAGATTGGGAATCCCGCGCACACCGAACCGGCCGGGTGTCTGCGGGTTGTCGTCAACATTCATCTTCACGACCTTGAGCTTGCCTTCGTACTCACCGGCCAGTTCATCCACCAGAGGGGCGATCGCGCGGCAGGGACCGCACCAGGGAGCCCAAAAGTCGATCAGCACCGGAATCTCCGACTCCATAACTTCGGCATCGAACGATGCATCTGTGACTTCGCTTACTCCCGACATGACTCTATCTCCTTGTTGTGAGGTGTAATATGTTCCGGAACCTAACCTCGATTTCGGATAAAACAAGATCCATCTTTGCACAATCATGAACTACGGCTCGCCAGATCTCAAGCACAGCCACAGCGATCCCGCGGACGCAGGACATCTTGCTCTCAGGGAATTTCGACGATCGACTCCCCCAGAATACGATCCGGGGTACCACCGAGAACCAACGAAACGCCATAGGTCCCCGGGCCGCCACGGGGTGATTCGGATCGCACCGCAAGTGATATCGCCTCCCCCGGGCCCAAAACGACCGGCATCAGAAAACGAACCTTGCTGCGCTCGCGGCGCTCGGGGACTCCTCCCTGCCAAGTCAGAAATCCCTCGCGGTAGCCAAGCGGAATGTCCTCCCGGTAGACCTGATCGGAATTATTTTGCACCCGGAACCGGACAGAGACTCCCGAGTCGTCCCGAACCTGCTGCACCTCCGAGTCCCCCGGGGTCAGAACACCTGCATCGGCGGTAATCTCCTGCCCGCCCGCGGACAGTCGGTAAATTTGCAAAGTATCGCTTGTCCCGAGAAGTCGAAGATCTTTCCGGTCCTCGGGTGCCACGCTATCGCTGGCCCAAACCGCCTGGAAGTGGTCCCAACTGCGAGGGCCAAAGAGTTCGGGGTAAACCGTAAGTGTTTCCACCCCCAAAGCATGCAAGGCGGCCACAGCACTCGAGCGGGGAAGGCGTTTCAATAATTGCGACATCTGATCCGCATAGGGCGAAGGGAAGGAATTATAACAACTTGTCGTTGGATGAGGCGCGTAGCTGTTTAATAGAAGTCTGTCGGCCTCGTGAAAATTTGTCAGCGGATTGGATGCCTTGCCGACGGGAAGCTCCGCGATCGCACCGCGAAAAAAAGACTGCGCCAAGGCAATATTCGATTCAGCAGGCCGCGCCCGCCAAGCCTCGACCTCCGACACATCGGGTCCGAAAGACGCACTTGCCAGCGCGGGAACAAAACGAAAAGCCGCGATGCCCAGCACCAACACGGAAAAGCCCGCGATCTCCACCAGGCGGCCCCGCTTGGCGAGCAATGCCCGCGCGCCATAGCCTGCGACGAGCGCCAGCGGGCCCCAGATCATCAGTCCCGCAATACTTGGCGCGCGGACCGCATCCAGCCCGGGAACGATATCACTCAACCACACCAGCAGCGGGGGAAATGGTGTTCCCCCTCCCATGGTCGGGAGCCCGGAGAACGTTGCCAGGACCAGAATGACAATCGCGACCACCATGATGAGTCGGGGGTCCTCTCCCGCGCGGAGAATCGGTCCCCGCCCCCGATCCAGAAGACCGATCAGAACCAGTCCTGCAAACACCCAACCCGGAAAGCCGAAATCACCCGGAAGGAAGGACTGCAAAGGTGCGAAGATCGCATCTCTACCGGCAAGAAGGTCCCATTGCTCGCGGGTCGTCAGGTATGGATTCAGCAGCCAGACGGCGAACCCTGTCACCACAACGACAACCGACAGCGAAGCTGCGAGACCTCGCGCTCGGTACTGTGGGTGTCGCCACAAAAGAAAACTTCCATACACCGTCAAGATTACAAAAATACCAATCAGCAGATAGATGCTGGCAAAGGACTGCAGAACCAGAAGGGCCGCAAGCAGAAACGCGTAGCCCGCACGTCCGGTCACAAAGAGTCGGTGCAACGCCAGCATCGCCAGGGGAAACCAATAGTCGGCATGCAGGAAGGGATGGCCGCCATCGAAAATACGAGAAGGTATCAACTGAAACAGCATCCCGGCGATGAAGCCGGCTGCTGCGCTGCCTGTAAAATAGCGGGCCCAGACAAACATCGTAAAACCGGGCAGAAAAAAGGTG
The DNA here is from genome assembly GCA_029248525.1 of Candidatus Binatia bacterium. Taxonomy (NCBI): domain Bacteria; phylum Candidatus Binatota; class Binatia (SeqCode); species Binatia bacterium. Next base: position 46,547 of record JAQWJE010000013.1, on the reverse strand, counting down.
ATCAGGAGCACGAAGTTGTAGGAGAGAATGGGATCGCCAGTGACAGCCCAGGGCAACATCGCCAGAACCCCCTCGCCAAACGCATGTTCGCCCAGGGTGAAGCTCTGGGGGAAGGGGAAACATGGCCCCCAGCCTCGAAGCGCCGCCGGATCCGACAGTAGAAGGTCTGCATTGCGCATCACCACTGAAAGAACCATCGATTGGTCGGTCCGGCCCAGAAGGCCCCAACCTTCCTCAAGGTTCACGTTCTCGAGGAGTAGAGTTGTCGGACTCGACCAGACGGGCTGCAAGCAGAAGGCCGCCAATATCAAAAAGCCGGCGACAGCAGCTAGGCTCGAGGTACGCACGTTGGAGCCTTACTCCAAATCGAAAAGTAAAAAAACTTCCCGGGAGAGTTTATGCGCGATCTGCCGCCCCCTCTGGCGACGCACGTCCGCGCGCTTCGTCTGCTTCAAGGAGGCGAGGATTCGAAACCAATAGTTTGGCCCGCACGTCTTCTCGCAGGATCCTCAGCAAGTGCTGCCGCTCTTCAGAGCCAGCATACTCTCCCTGGCGAATCTGCTGCCTCAGCAACTCCGGGTCGCGCTTCGTACTCGAGGGCGACTCCGTCGCCATCTCACGAGCCACCAATCGCAGGGCATTCGCGGCGACGCGCGCGAGAAACTGTCGCCGCCCCTTGAGGTCAGGCACCAGATCCTCGTCCAGGAAACGCTCTACCGCAGACAAAAGCTCCCGGGAACTCGGTCGATCCGTCATCAAAGTGCCTTTCCTTCCATCAAGTTCAACAATTCCCACTCGGTCTCGGCGACTCGGCGACCGATCATACCGAGCTCGATATTCCGAGAACTTCCATCCAGAAAGGGACGTGTCTGGACCAGGGTGAAAACCCCCCAACGCAGGTTGCCAAAAACTTCCCAATATAAAAGGTCACCGGTCGAAACCGCGCGACCACTGGACTCCTGATAGGCCGCCAGCAAATCCTCCCGGCTACCGACTCCGCCGCAGGTTTTCTCATCGAGACCGAATCGCCAGGATCGGCCGCAAAGCCAACCAAGGTCTTCGATCGGATCTCCGATGTGGGCCAGTTCCCAATCAAGAACGGCCTCGAGCCCATCCGGGCTCACCAGCACATTTCCAATTCTGAAGTCTCCATGAACCAGAGCGAGCGCCCCCTCCTGAGGAGGATTCTCCGCCAACCAGCGGAACGCCTCGTCGAACACCGGATGGGCTTCGACCCGAATCATCTCGTAGATCGCATCCAGTTGCAGGCGCGTATGCTCGGCCGCCGATTGGCCTGCCTCGGGTTGCCCCAGAAACGCCAGCCGCGGATCCGCGGTATCGACACGGTGAATCGAAGCCAGAGCGGCTGCGAGTTGTCGGGGTAGCGCCTCGCGTGCGGATGCCAGAGAGTCGGCCGTCACAATCCGGCGACCGATACTTTCTCCTGCCATTCTCTCCATCACGTAAAACGGGCGGCCCAACGTCTCTTCGCCGACGTAAGCCGGTCTCGGCACGGGCGCTCCCAGGTCATGAACAGCCCCCAGCAAACCGAACTCCTCGGGCGCGCCGAACGTGCTCGCACCTCCCGGGCGAAAAGCCAGCAGAACCAATTCCTGAACAGTGGGAGATCCGGAGAGGTGCAGGTCCAGCGCGAAAGCGGACCTCACCGCCCCACCAGTCAGAGTGCGAAATCCTTCGATCCGCGCGCTGGATACGCCGGCGGCCTCGGCAAAAAAAGGTTCGAGTCGAGAGACCATTTCCTCGGGTGACATGCCTACATTCCTAGCGCGAGGCTACCCTGAAGCGAAGCGTTGATCGGTGAAGATTCGTGAAAATTCCTCGCAGGGTAGCTTCCCGGACCCGGGAATTCTATGTTCACGGTAATGCAGGATCTTATTCGCGCCGCGTTCACCGAATCCATCCGGGTCAAAGAGACTTTTCTCAACGAGCATGGCGAGACGATCGAGAGCGTCGCCAGGCTCTGCGCCGATGCTCTGACCAATGGCCATAAATTGCTGTTTTTCGGCAATGGAGGCAGTGCCGCGGACGCCCAGCACCTTGCAGCAGAATTCGTCAACCGGTTCCGCATGGAACGGCGTCCGCTCCCCGCACTCGCCCTGACGGTCGACACTTCCGCGATCACGGCGATCGGCAACGACTACAGCTTCGAGGAGATCTTTTCCAAACAGGTCGAAGCTCTCGGCCAAACCGGCGACATCGCGATCGCAATTTCAACGAGCGGCAACTCGCCAAACGTTTTGCGCGCGATTGAGGCCTGCGGCGATGCTGGTTGTTTCGTTGTGGGCTTGACCGGGGGGGACGGAGGCTCGATGAAAAATCATGTTGATTTTCTGCTCAACGTCTCGGCCTCTCGCGAAACCGCGCGCATACAGGAAACCCATATTCTGGTCGGGCATATGATCTGCGAGCTTGTCGACCGAATTCTTTTCCCCGAGTCAGATTAGAGCATCGAGGTTGCGGCCATGAAGGCGTCCAAAGAGAAAAAATCCTACCCGATTCCCGAGAGGCCTCGGCTCGACCTTCGCAAGGCGCGCACCTATCCACTGCAAAAACGTCCGAGCAAAGTACAGATTGAAAGCCTGCCTCTCCCGCTGGAGCCCGGCCTCAGCCTGGCTGCGTTTCTGGACCGCTTACCCAATATCCTCGCGGGAGAAGACCTTCGCCGGGCCGCGGCTGCGATCGTGCTCGCTCGAAAAAAAGGACGCAGCGTCGCGCTCGGAATGGGCGCTCATCCCATCAAGGTCGGCCTCTCACCCATCATCATCGATTTGATGGAGCGCGGCATTCTGACCTCGATTTCGCTGAATGGAGCGGGCATCATCCATGATTTCGAGATGGCTGCGAGCGGGAAAACTTCCGAGGACGTAGGCCCGGGCCTCGACCGGGGCAAATTCGGGATGGCACGCGAAACGGGGGCGATTCTCAATAAAACCATTCGGCTCGGTGCTCGAAACGGCCTCGGCATCGGCGAAGCCGTGGGGAATCATATCGCCAGAGGACGCTACCCGCACCGCGACCGCAGCATTCTCGCCGCGGGTGCGCGGCTTGGCATCCCGGTCACCGTTCACGTAGCGATCGGCACCGATATCATTCATATGCACCCGAGTGCTGACGGTGCGGCCATCGGTGAGTCTTCCATGCGTGACTTCCATCGGTTGGCGGAAATCGTCGCCGGATTGACCCGTGGCGTCTATATCAACCTCGGCTCTGCCGTGATCTTGCCCGAGGTGTTTGTCAAAGCCCTGAATCTGGCAAGAAATCTCGGTCATCGGGTAAAACCGCTGACCACCGTAGATCTGGATTTCATCCGCCACTATCGGCCCGGAGTCAACGTTGTGAATCGCCCCACCGCTTCGGGAGGCACCGGGCTGCGCATTACCGGGCACCACGAATTGCTCTTTCCCCTTCTTGTGGGAGCCATCCTCGAAGGGTTGGAGGGAAAATCGCATCGGGAGAGCGTCTCCTGACGGAGGCTCGTCTGGTTCGCTCCTGAACCCCCCTCCGGTTAAAGAGTTTCCCTGCCCGAACATCCGGGTCTATACTGATCGTGAAGACACATGAATCCCCCGAACCACGAAACCGTTCCCCCTTTCCCGTCAGTGCTGCGGCCCCCACCGCTTCCCGCCGCGGCAAAAGCCCCCCGAAAGTCCCTGTGGCTGCACGGGCTGCTATTCATCGCGACGGCGCTGACCACGACCGCTGCTGGCGCATTTCAACAAGGGGCCAACCCGTTCACTGATCCCCAGAGTCTGGCGTTGGGCGTCCCCTTCTCCTTCACCCTTCTGCTCATTCTCTTTTGTCATGAGATGGGTCACTACTCGCTGGCTCGCTGGCACGGCATTCAAACCACCTTGCCGTATTTCATTCCCGGACCACCGTTTCTGATTGGGACATTTGGAGCCTTCATCAAGATGAACGGGATGCCTCGCAACCGCGCCGCACTTTTCGACGTCGGTGCGGCCGGCCCATGGGCCGGGATGGTAATCGCACTGCCGGCGGTCGCCATAGGACTTTCATGGTCCGAGATTCTGCCTCGACAGATCGGGGCGGAGGCTCCCTTTGCTCTCGGCACATCTTTCCTCTTCGACCTGATGGGCACTCTGGTTCTCGGCGTCGACCTCGATGAGGTCGATGTCATGCTCCACCCGGTCGCAGTCGCTGGATGGTTCGGCTTCTTTGTCACCTTCCTGAACCTCCTGCCTGTCGGGCAACTCGATGGCGGTCATGTCGCCTACGCGCTCCTCGGAGACAGGCACCGACTGGTCTCACGCGGGTTTCTGGTCGTCCTGATCAGCCTCTACTTTCTTCCGGGAGGGTGGAACGGCTGGCTGCTCTGGGCCCTTCTGCTCTTTTTCGTTCTTCGCGTAGATCACCCGGATACAGTTGACCGGGACACACCTCTGGATCGAAAACGACGCGCGCTCGCCTGGGCGACAGTCGTCATCTTTTTTGCGACCTTCATGCCGGTTCCCTTCGTCATCAACGAAACGCCGACATCACCTGCAGAGCCCCGTTACGAGCGACGCTACAGAGGCCCCCAGGAAAAGCTCCTCGAAGTTCAGCTGGCACCGCGGCCTGCGAGCCGCAGTATCATGGGCGATCGTTAGTCAGCGCATCCGTGAACAGGGGGGCCAGAGCCTTTGCCGTCTCACCCGTGCCCGCCCGGACCAGCGACAAGGGGGAGCCCTCCGCAACAAGCGAGCCACCGGAGATTCCACCGCCTGGCCCTAAATCGAGCACCCAATCGGCGGCCGCGATGAAGTCGGTATTATGCTCTACAACCACGACCGTATTCCCCTCGGCGACGAGTTCGTGCAGAACACCTACGAGCCGAGCCACATCCCTAAGGTGGAGACCGGTTGTCGGCTCATCGAAGAGAAAAAGTCGCTTGCCCCCGTCACCACCGGAATCGAGGAAACTGGCCAATTTCATTCTCTGAGCTTCGCCGCCGGACAACGTGGATGTCGGCTGACCCAGCGTCAGATAGCCGAGGCCGACAGCTCGCAGCGGTGCCAAACGACGCCCGACTCGCGGGGTCGTCGCAAAAAACTCCGCAGCCGCGTCGATCGTCATGCGCAATACTTCGTCTATCGCTACTCCGCGATAGCGGAGGTCCAGAACGTGCCTTTGGAATCGTCGCCCTCCACAAGCTTCGCAATCCACGGTCAAGTCCGCCATGAAATGCATCTCCAGCGTCACTGTGCCCATGCCGCCGCATTCTTCACAGCGCCCACCGGCCGCGTTGAAGGAAAATGCACCCGGCTTGATACCGGCGTCCTTCGCCGCCGGTGTCGCGGCGAATACCTTCCGAACTTCGTCCCAGGCCTTGAGATAGGTTGCCGGATTCGATCGCGAGGAACGCCCGACCGGGGCTTGCGTCATCAAGACAACCTCGGAAAATCCTTCCAAACCCTGTAAGGCATCGCACTCGCCGGGTTCTGCCGCCTGTCCCTGTTGCCGCAAGTATCCGTGGAACAGAGTTTGTTCCATAAGCGTCGATTTCCCGGATCCGGACACACCCGTGATGCAGGTCAGTCTTTCCCTCGGTATCTTCACTGTCAGGTCACGTAAATTATTCTCCCGAGCACCCTTGATGGTCATGAAGGATCGGGATCCCGGCTTGGGTCTTGCCTCGCGATCGGCACGACGGTCCCGAAGCATGCGACCTGTCTCCGAGGAAGCCTCGGACAACTTCGCGGGAGGACCCGCAAACACAATCTGGCCACCCTCGCTCCCACCACCCGGGCCCAAATCGATCAGGAACTCCGCACCCTCGATCAGAACCGGGTCATGCTCGACGAGTACGACCGTATTGCCGGCGTCGGTCAGACGTCCAAGAACTCGCAACAAGCGCTCGGAATCCCGAGAATGAAGACCGATGGTCGGCTCGTCGAGACAATAAAGTGTCTCGGTCAGCGAAGCCCCCAGGGCACTCGCGAGATGGATCCTCTGGGCCTCGCCGCCCGACAAGGTGCGCGCCTGCCGCGAAAGGCTTAAATATTCCAGTCCGACTTCCACCAGGTATCGGAGCCGATTACGGATATCGTCCAATAGCCGGGACCCACGCGCCGACGCGGCCGAATCAAGCTCGAGAGATTCCACCCACGCGAGAAGGTCCCCGATCGACTGGACGGCAAGGTCCGCCATCGACTGACCATCGATTCGCACCGCGAGCGCCTCCGGGCGCAATCGAGAGCCAGCGCAGGCTGTGCAAGGCGTATAGCCGCGATAGCGCGCCAGCAGCACGCGTACATGGGTTTTATAACGCTTGCGCTCCAGCCATCGAAAAAATCCCTGCAGTCCGAAAAACCGCTCACGGCCGACCTTGCTTCCGGCCTCCTCGCCGTCCATCACGAAGGCCTGCTCGGACGCCTTGAGTTTCGCCCACGGCACGTCCGTGCGCACTCCATGCTCACGTGCGGTACGCAGCATCCATCGATGCAATCGGCGGTTGGCAGGCGTCGCCCAAATCGCAAGCGCGTCGTCCTCGAGTGTACGGCGGGTATCGGGAATCACCTTTGACATATCGATCCCACCGATGCGCCCGAAACCTTCACAATCCGGACAGGCCCCGAGGGGACTGTTGAAGGAGAAAAGATTCGGCGTCGGCTCCGGCATCGCGCGTCCGCAGGGCCGACAAGTGAAGCGACGATCAAGTTCGATCGTCGTTTCCTCCTCTTCCAAAAAGAGCGACACCCGCCCCTCCGCCAACGCGAACCCTGCTTCGAGTGCCTCGCGCATACGGGCGCCTCTGGTCTTGCCTACCGTCAGGCGATCCACCACGACGGGAAGAAATCTTCCACCCTTGTCGACCGCTCTCGGCTTTCGGACGGCAACTTTCTTCTTCTTGCGGCGCCCACGTACCGGCCGATCGCTCCCAGCCAGATAAGCGGCCGGGCGCTCTGCTGCGATCGGCAAATCTCCCAGCTGAGAATCCTCCTCGAGTCGCACCAGATTTCCATCGATCAGGAGGCGGCGATAACCATTCTTGAGCAAACCGACGAGCAGATCTTCCGTGGGAATTTCGCCCACCGGGACAGGTGCCACCACCAACACCACCTGTCCCTTCGGCAGTCCGCGTAACTCCGCGAGGCCTGTTTCAGGATCATCCCGCAGAACACGCCCGCCGCAGTCGGGGCATGATGTCTCACCGGCATTGGCAAAGAGAAGACGCAGATGGTCGTTGATCTCGGTAATCGTCCCGACCGTCGAGCGAGCGTTCCGGATCGTATTCTTCTGAGCCAACGCAAGGGCGGGTGGAATATTTGAAATAAAATCGACGTCGGGACGTTCCATACGTTCGAGAAACATTCGCGAGTAGGTCGACATCGATTGCACAAAACGCCTTTGACCTTCCGCATAGAGCGTATCAAAAACGAGGCTCGATTTTCCGGAACCCGAGACCCCCGTTACCACAGTCAATTTTCGGGACGGAATCGCGCAATCGATTCCCGAGAGGTTATGCGTTCGGGCCCCACGGATTTCGATTTCACTCTGCACCTCGGCTTGAATATCTATCCTCGCCAGAAAAAGCACCTCGGGCCGGCGAGAGCGCGCGATCGAATCAACCAACCCACGTGGTAGAGAAGAAGTCGGTGATTAAGGATCGGCAACTTGACCGCTGGAATTCACGCGGGATTCTCCATGGGTTTTCGGGCCCCGAAGCTCCTCCGACGACCAAACCATTGCCAGTGCGCGTCCAGCAGGTCCATGGCAACCATTGCCTCGAGGTATCCGCAGAAACACCCTCGCCGGCCGGCGAAAGCGATGCCCTGATCAGCCTGACTCCGGGGGTAGCCGTCGCCATCGCCACCGCCGATTGCGTTCCCATTTTATTAAGCAACAGGAGCGCAGATGCGGTCGCCGCCATTCACGCAGGTTGGCGGGGTACTCTCCAGAATATCGCTGCCGTGGTGGTAGGGTCTCTCGGAGAGCGAGGCATCGATCCGCAGGACCTTGAAGCGGCCATCGGACCCGCGATCGGTCCTTGCTGTTTTGAAGTCGAGAGCGAATTCGAAGCGCGATTCGTAGATACCCTCGGAGACGAGACTCGCCAACACTGGCAACCGGGCCGAGAAGGACATGGGGCTTTGGACTTGCCGGGTCTCAACCGGATGCTGCTGACTCGCGCGGGCGTTCCGGAGGATGCAATCCATCAGGTCGGCCCTTGTACTTTTTGCGGCGGCGACGCCTTCGCCTCTTATCGTCGCGATGGTGAGGCAGCCGGGCGACAAATCAGCTGGATTCGGGCAGCCAGATGAGTGCCGCCGGGACGGCGACAGATCGAACGGACGAAGCACGCAATCGGCGTCTGCGGCGCACGCTTCTTGCGTGGTGGGATGCCGGCCATAACGACCTGCCCTGGAGAGGGCGCACGGATTCCTACGGAATCTGGATCTCCGAGGCCATGGCCCAGCAGACACGCCTGGCCGTCGTCGCACCCGCATGGGAGAGGTTCCTGAAACGCTTCCCGGATATCGAGAGCCTGGCGGTTGCCAACGAGGACGATGTGCTCGCTCTCTGGTCGGGTCTCGGCTACTACTCGCGCGCACGCTCGCTCCACCGCGCCGCTCGGACACTGCATGCCAGCGGTGCCACCCAGTTCCCCACAAGTTGGGAGGAGGCGCTAAGCCTGCCCGGCGTAGGCGATTATACCGCTGCCGCCGTGCTCTCCATCGCGCATCAGAAACCCTATGCCGCTGTCGATGGGAACGTGACCCGCGTTTTATCCAGATTGGATCGGCTAGGCGTTGCGGACCATAAGCGCGAGCCCTACGCGGGTCGGGCGCAAACTCTCCTTCACCCGAAACGCCCCGGGGACTGGAACGAAGCCTTGATGGAACTCGGCGAGACCCATTGCCGTCCCCGAAACCCCGATTGCCCCGCCTGCCCCTGGCGTTCGGACTGCACAGCCCATCAAGACGGGGTCGTGGAGCAACACCCGCCGCCAAAAGCACGGCGAAAGATCACCCGTGAAGGGATTCGAGTCGAACTGATCCGTGATTCCGAGAGCCGACTTCTCCTGCAAAAAGGAAACTTTCAGGCTCTCCCTCATCTATGGCTACCGCCGATCCAGTCGATACCAGCGCCGCTTTCCCGAGGTGACTTCCGGCACGCCATCGTGCATCGCGTCTTTGAGGTCCATGTGATCACGCGCGAGGTCACCTCTCGAAGACTCCAGAAAGAGTTGCGAAAGGATTCGGACACGGCGGAGTGCCGGATTTTCACTCCGGCAGAGCTCGAATCGATCGGTCGATCCTCTCTCCTCACAAAGTCTCTGCGACAGGCTGGGTGGGCTTGAGTAACCGATGGCATTGCACTGTCGCGCAGGGCAAGGCATGGAAAATTCATGAGCGATGAATGTCTGGGAATCGATCTGGGAGGCACCAAGATCGAAGGGGTCCGGATGGGGCCTGCTGGCCGCGTGCTTCATCGATACAGAATCCCGACGAATCAGGAGGACGGCTACGAAGCGATCCTTGACCGTATTCGGCAAGTCGTCAGCGAATTGGAAGGAAGCGGCGGGAGATTACCTCTCGGCATCGGGACTCCCGGTTCCATTTCAAGCCGGGATGGAACACTCAAGAACTCCAATACCCAATGTCTCAATGGCAAACGACTTCATGAGGATCTGCAAACCCTGCTGGAGCGCAAAATTCACCTCGAAAATGACGCGAACTGCTTTGCCCTCGCCGAATCCAAGTTGGGTGCCGCTCGAAATTCCGCGGTCGTCTTTGGCGTCATCCTGGGCACGGGTGTCGGTGGCGGAATCATTCTGGGAGGGAAAATCTGGAGCGGGCCGCAGCATATCGCCGGCGAGTGGGGGCATCATAAAATCGATGACCGTGGGCACCTATGCTACTGTGGCGGCCGCGGTTGCGTCGAATCGCGCTTGTCCGGCCCCGCGCTCTCTCAGTCGTACAGGGAGGCTACCGGCAAAGCATCCGATGCCGCGGGGGTCCTCCAGGATCTTCGCGATGGCCATTCTGAGGCAAGGGAGGTTTTTTCTGGCTGGATTCAGAATTTTGGCCGCGCGATGGCCAATGTCATCAACATTCTGGATCCGGAAGTCGTGGTGCTGGGTGGCGGGCTCTCCAATATCGACGAAATTTATGAAATGGGGCCGCCCGCAATCGCGGCCCATCTGTTCAATGACGAACTGTGCACCCCCATTATGCGAAACGAATTGGGAGATTCTGCCGGAGTGCTGGGAGCGGCCCTCCTCGCCAAGTCGACAACCAACGGCTAGTCTGAAGGAAATCATCTGCGGAGGAAAACTATGATCTGGAAACCATTTCTCGTCGCCATGGCTCTCGCCAGCACTTCGGTGGGTGCAACGCTTGCTCATGCTGAGTGCACCTACAATCTGAATGCGGACGGCGTTCAGGCTGAATGGACGGCCTTCAAATTCACCAGCAAGGCTCCCGTCAGTGGGAATTTTGCCGACACCACGCTCGAAGGTCCGCGAGAAGCGAAGACTCTAACCGCCCTGGCCGAGGGGCTGTCGATGAAGATCGTCGGAAAATCCGTGAAAACGGGAAACCCCGGTCGTGATGCAACCGTCGCCGGCTTCTTCTTTGCGTTCATGAAAGACAGCGGCAATATCACCGGCAAGGCCACCAAGGTCGAAGGCGATGATACCAGCGGCACCGTTCATATCGACATCACCATGAACGGGGAAACCCGCGACGTTCCTTTTGCCTATACGATTGGCAAGGATGGCACCGTGGCCGCGAAGGCCTCGATCGATATTCTCGACTTTCGCATGAAGCCGGCGTACGACCAGATCCACAAGGCCTGTGAAGGGCAACATACCGGCGACGACGGCATCTCCAAGACGTGGACTCAGGTGGACCTCGCCTTGAGGGGAAACTTCACGTCCAACTGCGGCTGATCACAAAGCGACCCCGAAACCCTTCGGAGTCACTCCCGCCGATCTTTGGCAGTCGAGTGAATCCGAAGGGTCCCGGAAACAGCCCCGGACAGCGTCTCTAGAAATTATCCTCTTCGTCCATGAAAGCTGGACTCGGCGCTCCCTCCGACACCAGATCCGCGAATATCGTGAGGTAGTTCTCGTAGCGCACCATGTCCGAGGCCGGTTGCAGAGAAAGGCCGAAGAACGAGGGCAGCGGAAAACTGCCGAGTTCGCCCTGGAATGCCGGCAAGGCCAACTCCAACATCGGGGGCAACAAAGCCTCGACATTGACCGTTTCCACAAACAACGGGTTATCCAGCAAGACAACGTTGATGCTCTCGGTCACAGGAGAACCGACCTGAATATCCAGACCGGCTTCTCCGGCTTCAAGGCTCAAGCCGAGTTCCAGGTCGACCGCGGCCGCAAGGCGAACCGCGTCTCCCGCAGTTGGCTGCACGATTTCGATCAACAGCTGGGGCAGGTACAAGGTCGCGACCTCACCATCCGGGCCCACAGTATCGGTGACCACCGGGGAAAGCGTCGGAGCGATCCGCACCTCCAATGGCGTCAGCGGCGGCAGGGCATTGAAGGCGGGCAGGAATGCTCCCAGGACGGTTGAATTGATCGGCACGGGCGTGCCCCCCACATCCAATTCCGAGAGAGTCAGGCGCAACAGCCCCGAAGTGACACTCTCGGACAAGAATTGGTTGAAGGTGGAGGGACTGAACCCCAACGCGATCCCATAGGAATCCTGTGTTCCGGGAACCGTATCCGGCCATGTGGGCGTCGCGGTGGGTACTGCCAGCGAACCGGCAAATGTGGGTGCTTCCGGATCCGGGGCCGTCGCCAGAATCGAAGCGTCCATGGGGAAGGTGATCCCGAGCGTATCCTCCAACACACCCGCAAAAGGCGTATCGAGATCCAATCCGAGGCCCTCTCCAATCGGGCCCGCCAGATCAATTCCGTCCAGAGCCGTCTCGATCGCACCCGCAATCGGCGTATTGCCGCTGCCGTCGGTCGCATTGAGGAAATCCTGTAATCCATCCCGGACCAAGGCCTCCATGTCGGTCACAAACGCACCGATCAGACCCTCGATAATCCCGCCAAGAAAACCGCTACAACTGGTCGAGTAGCTGAAGCCAGTGGTCGCAACCGCAACCCCGCCCTGTTGCACGACATCCACTTTGGTCGCCAGTACCGGCATTGGCTCGAGACTATAGTCTCCGAAAATTTCGGTGGTCTGGGCCGAGATATCAATATTGCAATTCACGCTGACTCCGGTCCGGTTGGTCACCTTGGCTCGCACAGCCAAACCAGTGAGCTCAATATCGCCTTCAACGAAGTCCTGCTGCGAATCGACGTCCAGAGAGAACCCATCGATACGCGGCAAGGTCGGCGTGTGGATGATACAGATATCGACCCGCCCCAGACAGCCTAAAAAGGTGTCCTGATAACAGTAGTTGGTGAGGAAACAGGTTCCGTCCGGGATGAGCTCCTTGGGATCGATACTGACAAGATTGGTGATCGCCGGCTCGACAGAATCCAGACCGGTATCGGTCAGGCGCATCCCGATCCCATCAGCAATATTGGCGCCGACGGGCACAGCAACACCTCGAATCAAGACCACGCGGTCATTGAACTCCTCGCCATCACTGGTGCGCGTCAACTTGGCAACGATCGGCTGGAAGACCTGATCCGGTGAAATCGCCACCTGTGTCGAGAAGGACATATCGGGGTTGAGCAGGATCGACTGACCACCAATGGTCAGCGATGCGTTTCCCCACTGAATATTATCCACCTGCCCCTCCACCAGAACGCTTTGCGCTTCGGTAAAGTCACCGTGGGTCGGTGTCAGAATCGTCGGACGAGGGGCGCATCCGGGGAGCTCGTTCTCGAGTTGGCAACTCGAGCTGCAACAATCCCCTGACTCAAAATTACCGTCATCACATTCTTCTCCGATTTCCAGCATCCCGTCGCCGCAAAATGTGCAGGAACCGCTGCCGTCGCAGGTATCGACGCCGCCCGGTAGTCGGCACTCATCATCGGGGTCTGTTCCGGCCAGCACCGGGGCACAAATCCCGTCTGCCACTCCGGTCAAGGAGAAACTGCAGGCTTCGCAACCACCGTCGCAGGCCGACTCACAACAAGTTCCGTCGATACAGCCGCCGATCAGACAGTCAGCATCCGAGTTGCAGGTGCCACCTTGGTCCAGCAAACACATTCCGGCAGCATCGCATTCCCCTCCGACGCAATCGGAACCAGACGGCGCAAAACAATGAAAGAGATCTTCATTGCAGGTGTTGTTGCAGGAATCCCCCGCACTGCAGGGATCACTGCCTCCTGTGCATGTACCGCTCTGGCAGGTATCGTTGCCCGTGCAGAACAAGCCATCTTCGCAAGCTGTTCCGGTTTCCGCGCAGGTATCCCCGGTTTCATCGCATTGATCGTTGCACGTATCGCCTCCGGCACACGGATCGCCCGAACCACCACAGACTCCTGCAGCACAAATATCGGTTATTGTGCAAAAAAGACCGTCGTCGCACGGGGCGATATTAGCCTGGGAGAGGCATTGCCCGCTTCCGTCACAAACTTCGTCGGTACAGACATTCCCGTCGGCGGGGCATACCGACCCAGCAGACTCGAAAGTACAATCTGAAGCGCAGCAATCTCCGGAGGATGTATTCCCATCGTCACATTCTTCCCAGGGATCCACGGTTCCGTCGCCACAAACCGGTGCCGGCGAGTTCTCGTCGCAATACATGCGCGCAAAGGCAGCTTTTGCTTCCTCCTGACTCTTCGCAAAAAGGGCATCCCGATCCCAGCATTCCGGCAGGGCCAGCGAACTCGTCCGTGCCTCAAACTTGGCCCGAGCGCGCAAGGTGCAGATATCTAGCCCTGAATCCTTGCCTTTCGACTGATTCTTGGCCCCTTTATCGAGGCAAGTTTTCAGATCCTTTTGCAGCTTGCCCCAGGCCGCCAGGGCCTTCAGTTCCGCCTTCATCACATCGTCATCCGGCGCGAGAAAACCCCCAACATCCGGAATGCGATCCGAGTCCGGATCCGCGAACGAGGTCATGGAAAATCCAAAACCAGCGAAAAGCATCAACGCAAACATCGCGAGGAATCGCAGACTCCGACGAAGGCTGGTCAATTTCATGTTCGGCAATTCGGGTTTCAAAGGATCACCGCCCCATCGACAAATGCACCCTCGGGGGAGGCACATAGAAGGTCCGGAATCGCAGCACCGATCGAGTCCATCGAAAGCGCCGCTTCTTCCTCATACGCGTGACAGACCGGCAGCCCTTCGGGTTTGGTTCGGATTTTCTCCAGCTTCAGCTGATATTTCGCTTCCACCGACGCGAGGCATTCGAACAAGAGAGTCGGCTTCCCTTTGGAGTAATTCTTTGCGCCGATCGTGTAGCATTTGGCGCTTCTTTGCAGGAGTTTGGTCTGCTCCTTCGAGATCGCCATCTGGTTGACGAACATCTTGGGTTCCGTGGGCAGCCAGGCCTGATCTCCAGGGTTGGTGAACTCAGGCGGCAAAGGACCGGACGAATAGGGTGCTGCGCTACCCCAACCGGCAAGGCCGACAATCAAGGATGCGGCCAGAAGCCACCGCGTCATCTTCCTCAACATCTTTGAATCCCCCAAGTCTGCGAAAAGTTTTTCGAGGCACGGCAGACAATTTGCCAAACGCATCTGCCTCCGCGACCTCCCTGTCCAAGACCACACCATCGGGCACGGCGTCAAGCGATAATCGAGCTATCAGCTGAAAATGGGGTGTCTAAGTAATTTTGCAATCCCTGCGATTACCTGCGTCAGAAACGAGCGAAGATTGGGCCGTCAACGAATGCGCCCCGGGGCGAAGGCATTCCTTCCTCGGCACAGGACTCGTTTCTTGCCTCATCATCCCAAAAATCGCAGTCCTGCTCCAAACCTTCCGTTGCGTTCAAGATCCGACAAGCCGTGCATCGGCCAGCGACCACCGCATCCTCGGCGAAAACGGAAATCGGCTGTTCCTCGGATACGCCCATCACCTCGTTCAATCCCACATCGAAAGCAGAACATTTGCGGTCATAAATTCGTTCGATTCGGGCGCGGGCCTTCTCCACGCGGCCCTTTGCGTCGGTCCGGCTCTCCGCGAAGCACCCCTCCAAATCCTCCGCAGAAACCGCGGGTCCGGACGAAGCTCCGAGCAGCCGTTTCTGGCAAGAGGCAAACTCTTTCATTTGGCTGCGCAGGACCTGATCCGAGGTCTTGAGCAGAAGAAGTTGGCAGAGCGCTGCGTATTTATTTCCCGGCACAGTAGAATCGACAACAATTTCCTCGGGGGTTGCCACGATCAGTTTTTGCAGGAAGGCCCTCGCCTCCGCGAGTGCCGCCGCCGCGATAACCTCATCATCAGCGTAGCCAAAGTTCGGCGTCTCGGGACATTTGGTGCGACCCGGGAATTGCGGGGTACCGTCCTGAGCGACCTTGATCCGCGCGGCGATGCTGCGCGATTTACGCCCCCCCTCGATCACCAGACAATCCGACAAACTCTGGTCTCCTCGAAGTTTTTTACGGCCGGCATTCTTGAAACAGGACGAACTGACCTGCGCCTGCGTATCTACCAACTTGGTCGTCAAACCGTTGAGCACAACAATACACTTCTGCTGCTCTTTGGTCTGCGAGGCTTCGACCTGACAGCGACTTGAACAGGCATCGCCATTCGCATGGTTCCCGTCGTCACAAGTTTCGCCAAGTTCGACCACGTTGTTCCCACAAACCCCGCCCGAAGCGATCGCGCTGGTGGCAAGAAGAAGAGTGGTCAAAAAGATGGGTGCAAGGCCAACGAGGCGCATGAGAGGTTGCTCCAGAACAGGGGGCAGAAGTATCTACTGGGAGAGAGCCTGACGATCTACCCTTATTTGGGAAGACTTTCACGACGCGCCGCGGCAGGCGAAGGGCCCGAACGGATCCGGCAAAGGACGGAATAGGTACTCTAGCGGCGAAACTTCTTGAAGTCCGCAGGCCTTTTTTCCATGAAGGCCATGACAGCCTCCATATTTTCCGGCGATCCTGCGTGTTGAACCATGCCCTCATCTTCGGCAACTCGCGCGGCATCAATGCCACCGCGGTTGGCCACCTGAAGGGTTTGCTTGATGCCCATCAACGCAGAGACGGGCCACTGCGCGATTTCGCGAGCTTTGCTCATGGTTGCCGCCAATAGTTCCTCGTCAGAGAACTTCCGGGCCGCCATCCCTACCTCAACGGCTCGATCAGCATGAATCCATTCGGCGGTGAAAAATAATTCCGCGGCACGTTGCCGTCCAATCGCCGATTGCAGCGTGTAGCTGCTCGCAAGCTCGGGAACGAGGCCCAGGCTGGCAAAGGGCAGGCGCATCCGGACACTCTCGCCCACGTAGACGATATCGCATGCCACCGCGAGCGTGCACCCGCCACCGACGGCGACGCCCTTGACCGCAGCCAATAGCGGCTTGTCGAACGCAAAAACCGCATCGACACATCCCTGAAAACCGTTCGGGTTTCCATCGTCGCGTGCTTCCGACGCCTGATTGAATGCCGAGAGGTCCTGCCCGGAGGAAAAGTCGCGACCAGCGCCGGTCAGGACCACGACCGCGACCGCCGGATTTTCGCGCGCCTCTCGCAAGGCGTCGCGCATCCCGTCCCATTGCGGGTCATTGAAGGCATTCTTCTTGTCGGGGCGATTCATCGTGACGAGAAGGACGCCCTCTTCATCGAGTTCCTGGAGGATCGGATTTTCAGCCATAGCGCCTTCTTAACGGAACAGGCGCCGACGTCGAGTATTTGCTCTGGCATGGTCGCTTTTGGCCGAAGATACGGTAACTTTCGTACCCATGCGCTGGTTGGAGATCGTCGCTAGTTTGGTGTTTCTCGCGTTTGCCGGGGTGCAAATCAATGATCCGGATTCCCTGCCCTGGGTCCTGATCTACAGCGGCACCGCAGGCGTATCTCTGGCCTTCGGACTTGGCCGAATCTCTCCGATTCTGCTGAATTTCTGGCTTCTGACATGCCTATTGCCCGCGATTCCCCTGCTTGGCGATCTTGTGGGGGCCCCACTTTCGTCCTACGCCAGTTTCGGAATGGCCGATCTCGGCGCCGAACGCGCCCGCGAAAGCGCGGGCCTGCTGCTCGCCGCGAGCTGGACGGCCTTTCTGCGTAGGAGAAACGCGAAAGAATCGGCAACAACCAGCAGGCGAGCCGCGATTCTCGTTCTGGCGCTTCCCTTTCTCGGAGGTTGCGCGCTGGCGACACCGTGGTCGTCCGCTCCTCCACCCATCGAGGCGATACAAATCCCGGCGGAAGTCCCGCAAAAATTATCCGCGCGCAGCCATGTACTTCGTCGACTTCATAACCCCCGGGGGACACTCCTCGCGAACGACGGAACGCTTCTGGTGGCGGTCGCCGGCACCGGGACCGAGCGATCCGATGGGGGAATCCTCCGCTTCCAACTCGACGCCGGTGGACATCCCCGGTCACCGGCAACCCTTCTGGCCAATCAGCATTCGCAAAATCTTCTCGCGCTGGTTCGCCGGGACGAAGTTTTCGGGGTGGCGGCGATCAAAGCTGGCGAAAATGAGATTCGCGCCACCGCGGCCTATTACGAAGGACCCTCGCGAATTCTCACCATCGACGACAGTCGCGTGCGCACGGTAGGCGACGTGGCAGGAAATCTGAATGATATCGTCTGGCATCCCGGAGAAAAACGATGGTTTGCGGTATCGAGCTCCGCCAATGAACTGTTGAGGCTTTCCGAAAGCGGCGCTCCGGTCACTATCACCTCCTTTCCTGCACTCGAGGGGGGGCAGGAAGCGGTTCCGGGCTACCTTCGTCATGACCCCCGGACCGACGAACTTCTCGTGAGCCTTTTCTCCGGTTCGCCACTCGGTGAAGCCGGCGGGGACGGCACCGAAATCATTCACGGAGCCGGAAAGGTTGTGAGCGTCGATCCGCAGACAGGCACCACACGCGATCTGGTTACCGGCCTGACCGCCCCGACCGATCTCGAGCTTTCAGCCGATGGGAATACGCTCTGGATCCTCGAACTCTGCGACAGCTTTGTCGGCCCCGTCCGCAATCGCCGCGAAATGGCTGACACAACAACGCATGGCGGATTCCGTCGTTTTTCCGGTCGCCTTCTGCAAATCGATCGCACTGCCGGAACCGTCGAGGAGATCGCCCGACAACTCGATACGCCAACAAACCTGTCATCGGCCGGTGGATGGCTATTAATCTCCACCGGAATGGGCACTTCCGGCCGACAGATCCCGGGCCCCGACAGGATAGACCTACCGCTGGAAGGCCGCGTCGAAGCCGTTCGGGTCTCGAGCGAATCCTTTGCGCAAAAAAAGTCCTGCAGCCCGACCCGAATTTTACGTCGCCGGTTCTCGCAGCGCAGCCTGCTCGGGCGATAGCGAACGCCACCGGGCATCCGCTCCCGGCTCGACGCCCGTACAAGCACGTATCGAACCGGGTGCACCCACAAATTCACCTTCCGACATCGCGCTGATTGCATGCAGCGCACAGGCGGTTACTGATGACCCCCACAGTGCCGGTCAACACCACCAGTTCCGATCCCACCGCCTCGGGGTCTGCTCCAGAGCCAGAACCTTCGGCAGCAGCCGACGCGCATGCTCGCTTCGCCGCCCCTCGCGGCACCATTCATCCGGACCGCGATCTGGGCTGGATTCGACGACTCTGGCCGGTGGTCGCAGGCCACCGCGGTATCTTTGCAATCGCGCTTGGGGCCTCCGTTGTCAGCCTGCTCTGCGGAGTTGCCGTGCCCCGCATCATGATGGCTGCCATCGATCAAGCCCTCGACCAGCGCACTGAGCCGCTATCGGGATTCATTTTTCTGATTGCAGGGCTGGGACTTCTGCGCGGTGTCGGTGGGTATATCAGTCGATCCTTCCTGTTTCGGGTAGCCTACGCGATCGAGAACGACCTGCGCGTGATGCTTTTCGAGCATTTCTCCCGCCTTTCTTTTTCCTTCTATGACCGCGTACAATCCGGGCAACTCATCTCACGCGCCAACTCCGATATCCGCACGCTACAACTCTTTCTGACTTTCGGACCTCTTATGTCGCTCACCCTGCTTTCCTTCGCTGCGGCTATCGGACTCATGCTGACCATCAGCATTCCGCTGACGATCGTCACGATTCTTCCCCTTCCCTTTGTCGCGATCCTCGGCGCGCGGCTCGGCCGCCTCACCTTCCCGATCTCCTGGATTGTGCAGGCGCGACAGGCCGATCTGGCCACTACCGTTGAGGAGAATTTATCCGGCGTCCGGGTCGTAAAGGCATTTGCCGGCGAGCGTTCTCAAATCGAGCAATTTGATCAGATCGCGCGTCAGCTCCAATGGATCAATGTGCGACAGGCCGAGGTTCAGGCCGCCAACGCGCCAGCCATGGAAGCCATGCCCAGAATCGGGACGGCCATGGTGCTGCTCGTCGGTGGCTGGCTGACGCTCGAAGGGCACCTCACGATCGGTGCGATCGTTGCCTTCACGACCTATGTCGTAATGCTTCAGGCGCCATTTCGGATGTTCGGATTTTTCCTGATGATGCTCCAACGTGCTGCTGCCTCTGCCCTGCGGATCTATGAAGTCCTCGACGAGGATCCCGAGGTTGTGGACCGGATGCATGCGACCGACCTGCACCAACCCTCCGGCGCTCTCGAGTTCAGAAATGTTTTCTTCCGCTACGGAGACGGACCTCAAGTCCTTGAAAATTTCTCTCTGGAAATTCCGGCCGGAGAATCGATAGCGATTGTCGGACGGACAGGCTGTGGAAAATCGACCATAGGGCGACTTCTGGCTCGGTTCTATGAAGTCAATGATGGTGCTGTCCTGGTCGATGGCGAAGACATCCGGGATTTCACCCTGAACAGCCTGCGCGCACAGGTAGGCGTCGTTGCGGAAGATCCATTTCTTTTCACCGCTGCGATCCATGAAAATATTGCCTACGCTCGACCCTCAGCCACGCGAGCGGAGGTTCGAGAAGCTGCGCGTGCTGCGGGGGCATTCGAGTTCATAGAAAATCTGCCCGATGGTTTCGATACGGTGATCGGCGAGCGGGGCTACGACCTGTCTGGCGGACAGCGACAGCGAATCTCCATCGCGCGATCTCTCCTCGCGAATCCAAAAATCCTGATTCTCGATGACGCGACCAGCGCCATCGATGTCCACGTTGAGCGTTCCATTCATGACAAACTTCGTGACCTGCTCGCGAACCGAACCACCATGATCATCGCGCACAGACTTTCGACAATCGCCCTGGCCGACCGAGTGATTCTGATCGATGACGGTCAGGTCGTTGCCGATGGAAAACACCTCGACCTGATGCGCACCGAGCCGCGCTATGCCGAGGTATTGGCTCATTTCAGCGATGAGGAAGAAGAAGAGGCGGCACCATGAGTTTTGGCGGTGGCGGCTTTGCCCCGGGACCGATGTTCGGAGGTCTGGGAGGACAGGGAGGGCAGAACCTTCCGTTTGCTGGTGTACCCGAGGAGTTGCGCGAGAAGGTTGATCGGGTTCTCGAGGATGAACCCGAGATTCCTCGCCGAGAGATTGAATTCGACCCCGAGGATTACGACCGTCGCCCCTTCGGGCTCTGGCGATTTCTGGCTCCTCATAAATTCGCGCTCGGCGGTGCTCTCGGTTTGGTTGTTCTCGAAACGCTCGCGCTTCAAGCAGGGCCTCTGCTCACAAAGATCGCCATCGACTCGGGAATTCGCGCCGGAAAGTTTGATGTCCTCGTAGGCGTGGCCCTCACCTATCTCGTCCTGATCGGAATCACGATTCTCACATCTCGAGCGCGGATCATTGTCACCACCCGAGTGGGTGCCGACCTGATGGTTCGCCTCCGCGTTCGCCTCTTTACCCACCTGCAACGTCTATCTCTCGGTTTCTTCACACAGGAAAAGGGCGGCGTTCTGTTCAGCCGGATGACCAGCGACCCCATGTCCCTGGCCCAATTGTTCCATGAAGGACTCGTGCAGCTTGCCGTGCAGATTTTCACTTTGCTCGTGGTCACAGCTTTTATTCTCACTCTGAACGTCAAGCTGGCACTGATTCTCCTGCTCTCGGTGATTCCAGCGATGACCGTAATGACGCTTTGGTTCCGTAGCGCTTCGGCCGATCGCTTTCTCGCGGTGCGGGACAGAATTGCGGATGTTCTCGCCCACCTGCAAGAAAACCTGGCCGGGATCCGAACGGTCACTGCCTTCAACCGCAACGCTTATAATACCGTCGAGCACCGGAATATTGTCGGAGACTATCGAGAGGCAAATGAAGCTACCTCCCGGGTGAACGCATTATACGGCCCAGGGAGCGAAATGGTCGGCATTTTGGGCCAGTCCATCCTCTTTTTCGTGGGCGGCAATATGGTCCTGCAAGGAGAATTGACCGTGGGCGATCTTGCCGCCTTCATTCTCTATCTGACGGCATTTTTCTCGCCCATTCAACAACTCGTGCAATTATATTCAGTTTACCAACAAGGTGGTGCGGCCGTCGTGAAGTTGCGAGAATTTCTCGCCGTTGCCCCTGAAGTTCGTCAGAAGTCCGAAGCCTACGAACTTCCTCCGATTCACGGGGCGATCGAACTGGAGAACCTGGACTTTTCCTACGCCAAGGACCAGCAGGTTCTGGAAAATCTGAACTTGCAAATTCGCCCCGGCGAAACGTTTGCTCTGGTGGGCTCGACCGGATCAGGGAAATCCACAATCGCCAAACTGGTATCTCGCTTCTACGAGCCCGACCGAGGTAGTGTGCGGATCGACGGGCACGACCTTCGCGACATCACCTTTCGCTCTCTTCGATCTCAGGTCGGTGTGATCCCGCAGGAGCCTTTTCTCTTTGCCAGTTCAGTCCGGGACAATGTCGCTTTTGCCCGCCCCGATGCGACCGATGACGAGGTTCTCGACGCCTGCCGCGCCGTCGGTGTGATCGAGCAGGTCCAAAAACTTCCGGAGGGGATCCATACCATGGTTCATGAACGAGGCGTCACTCTTTCCGCAGGGGAGCGACAGTTGCTCGCTCTGGCTCGGGCCTTTCTCGCCGAACCAAGACTGCTGGTCCTGGACGAAGCCACCTCCAATCTCGACCTCCGCTCGGAGGCCCGCATTGAACAAGCTCTCGACATCCTTCTTGAGGGCCGCACCGCGATTATCATCGCCCACCGAATGGCCACAGCACAAAGAGCCGATCGAATCGGAGTCGTCGATGATGGCCGGATAGTTGAAATTGGAACCCACGAAGAGCTGATCTTCCAAAAAGGTCGCTATGCAGCCATGTTCGAGACTTGGGCCGCTGCTGGAGCAGCCGAGAGAGAGTAACGATGCGAGATTTCAAAAATAAGATAGCTGTGATCACAGGTGCCGGCACAGGAATGGGCCGAGCGCTTGCCTGCCAATTATCCGCAGCCGGATGCCACCTCGCCCTCTGCGATATTCTGATGGAAAATCTGGAAGAGACCGTCCGCCTCGCCCGAGCTGAGGCACCCGACGGTTTGCGGATCTCGACACACCATTGCGACGTCTCGCAAGAACCCGATGTTGAAAATTTTCGCGACGAGGTTCAGCGCGAACATCAGACAGAAGCCATCCATTTACTATTCAATAATGCAGGTGTTGGTGGCGGCGGAAGCTTTGTGAATGATCCGCGAGAGAGCTGGGAAAAGACGTTCAATATTTGCTGGTTCGGTGTCTACTATAGTGCGCGAGCATTCATGCCCCTGCTCGTCGCAGCCGATGACGGCTACATCGTCAACACGAGCAGCGTGAATGGCTTCTGGGCCAGTCTGGGCCCCCATACCGCTCACTCAGCCTACAGCGCCTCCAAATTCGCAGTGAAGGGTTTCACCGAAGCCTTGATCACGGATTTGCGAATGAACGCGCCCCACGTCAAGGCAGCTGTAGTCATGCCGGGTCATATTGGCACGGGCATCGTCGCGAACTCCGCACGTATCCATGGAGCCCCCAAAGCGGGCGATATGGGCCCCAAAGACTTGCTTGGGGTGCGAACCCGCATGAAGCGTATGGGTCTGGACGCTGATGCTCTCAGCGACGATCAGGTGCGTGGCATTGTCGCGCAGCAGGCGATCGATTTCGAGAAAAAAGCGCCGCTGACCGCAGAAGGCGCAGCCGAGATCATCCTTGATGGGGTGCGAGAGGAACGTTGGCGGATCCTCGTCGGTAACGATGCCGAAGCCATCGATGCACTCGTTCGAGAATCTCCGGAACAAGCCTACGATGCCGACTTCCATGTGAGAGTGATGAAAATCTTTCAGGATGGTCAGCAAAAAAAGACGGCTGAGTAGCCGCAGCGCGGGGACGTTACTTCGCCGGTCGAACGAACAGTTCACCCTGCAGCGTGCGCTTTGCTCCGATAGAATCCTGGATTTCCAAGGTCAGCGGGAAGAAGCCGGACTCGCTGGGCGTACCCTCGACTCGATATTTTTCATCGTTGATGAAAAGTCCTGCAGGAAGAGCACCCGCCGCGATCGAAATTGAGTAGGGAGGAACGCCGCGTTTTGGACGCAAGCGCATTTTATATTTCTTGCCCTCGCGGCCCCGACGGAATCGCCGGGCACCGACGTTCATCGCGCTCACGGACTCGATTTCAAAGGATCGCTGGGCTGGCACGCCCAAGGCATCCTCGACACCAATCACGATCGTTTCAGCTCGACGGCGCCGCTCCGGCGTGCCCCGAATGCGACCATCCGCCGTCAGGACCAATCCCTCGGGTAGATCACCGGAGATCAACCGGCATTCGTACGGTGTCGTCCCCCCGGCAATCCCGAGATCGACTTCGTAGAAGAGGTCTTCCTGCGCGATCGGCAATTCGAATAGCGCGATCGAAAGACCGGGAACTGCGCCCGTCCAATACTGCTGTGCGCGATCCCAGGCTCCCAGAGCCACCTGATCCCCAATCTCGCGGCCGGGGAGATCATCTGCCGGAGGATGAATTCCGCCCCAGATCCTGGAGAGAGAGCATTGATTGGCCGCATCATAATAGGAGGCCCACTGCAGACGGACCGTTTCACTGGGGCCGTCTTCGAAAACCAGGAATTCATTCTTCTCGGCGACGAATTCTGCGAGTCCCCCGGGGAAATATGGCGAGCCAGTAATGCGATGCAAAACGTTGGCCGCGGCTCGACTGAATGTACTATGGCCGGACACGTACCCCGCAAAAAACGGGGTTACAAAAGACGGTCGCTGATAGGGCCACCATTCCTCGGCCAGGATCCATCCGACCCCCGCGGTATCGCGGAGTGGATTATTGATGAAATCGGGCCCGCGCCAGGCATGGACGGCTACTTTGCCCTCATTCCCCCGGAGGTGTCGGTGCTTCTTCCGAACTCGAGTCGTCTCGTAAGTCACCATTTCTATCAAATCCGGAATCAGCCGGAGACCCTCCGGATGATAGGACGCTTGCGCGGGGTCCGAGCTCTGACCGCGCTCGGCCATGGCGCGAATGACGGAAATCGGTCGAATGAAATCGTAAAAACCCTTGAGGCTCCATGCCGTGATCGCCGCATCATGCATCGCCCCGCCGAGAAGCAGGTAGGATTTCGTATCCCATTCCAGAGGCTCGATTTCCGGTCCTGCACCGCCCATCCGTCTCTCGAACTGTGGATGGTCCATCACTTGATTCCGAATCTGAAACCAATGCCCCGGAGGAGTTTCCGAGCCCGGGCCATCCGCCCAAAACTCCGCCAGAACGCGGACATAATCACCGCGCTGGACGAGCTGTGGCGTATAGATTTCACCGGAAACCGGGTTCGCGGGATAACCCGTCGAGCCGTCCCCGCCTTCCGTGAAATTATAGAAATCTTCCCAGTCGGCGGCCGAGTCCGGGACGTAGGCAGCACCAATACCGGCGGGGGAAATATCCCAAACGGCCTCATTATCCGGCGAGAGGTGCTTCGACCACGCGAGGACCATTTCAAAATTTCGGCGATATTCGTCTTCCCTGTCCGATCCCATCAAGGGCGGCGGACCAGGATCCATCCATACCGTCCAGGTGTTGCCGGCCCGCTGGCGAAGCGTCCGATCGATGGGCGAAAGACCGAAGGGGGTCACGTCGCCCCATTCCGGGCTGAGAAAATCGGGCGAGCCGCCAATGATTATATTTCCGGACTGGTCCACAAAAAACGAAAGCGCCAGAGGCTGCCATTGGTTCCAATTGACCAGATCCGGATTCCCCGGCAATGCCGGGAGCAATGGCGGGTTCACGGGAGTGTACCATCGGTTCTCGAAATCTCCGGCCTCGTTCGCCCCATCGGTTCGCCCGAATTCGAGGACGCGAGCAGCGATACGATTTCCGACGGCCTGAGCCGAATCGCCGACAAGAGTCTGATTCGTCGGGTCATGGCCGAGTGCGATCATCTGGTTTTCGAGTGCCGACAGAGTCGCCCCTGCATTCGGCGAACCGGCGAATCGAGACCGCAAGACGCCATAAGCCGCGAAGCTGACTGCAATCTCGCGATCCATGGCAGGATCGACCGAGACGGGTCTTTCTCCAAACAGCACCGGCGCAGCCACCTCATCGTACGCAGCCCACGCGTCGTACATCGCGATGGAAAGATGAAAAAGGTTCCGCGCAATGACGGTAGGGCGAGCAAAATCGAGCCGAACTGCCGCCAAAGCCTGCTCGTTCCAATGCCGCGCGGCGCTATGAGCTTCCTGCCCGTGCACCGGAGTCGCCCAAAAACTGGTCGCCGGCATAAGGATCAGAATCAGGAAAATCGGCAGAATTTTTCTCATGACGAGTGGCTGTCCGCCTTGGAACACGGACCGCCCACAGCTTACCGCAGAACGACGCGGTTGCCAGTACATTTTCTTTGCAAGGCGCCATGCTGGTACGGAGGCCGACGGATCGTTAGAAAGGAAAGTGAGATGTTCTCAGTTTGCCAGAAAAAGCTCTTTATTCTTTGCTTTATTCCCTTTCTGCCGCTCGCAGCTTGCGGCGAGAAGCGCCCTGAGGAATCGACGAAAACGATCGCGGACGACACGACTCAGCAGGCCGCGGTTCGTGTTCTCGTCGCCGAGGCCAAGCGGGATAAATTGGAGGTGCGCCCCAGCGCGACCGGACTCACGCGTGCCTTCCAGCGGGCCCAAGTGGCTGCCGAAGTCAGCGGGCGAGTCCTTCAGCGCGCCGCCGAACCCGGGGCGTCGGTGCGCGCCGGCGACCCCCTCCTCAAACTCGACCCCACCCGCACCGAACTCGCCCTGAGGGAAGCTGAAGCTGGTGTGGTTTCCCGACAAACAGACCTGGACGAGGCCACGCGGAGTGCCCGACGCGGCGAGGAATTGTCTGCAGAAAAAGCCATCAGCGATAGCGAATTGGATCGCCTGCGTTCGCGGCGCGATCGCGCCGCAGCCGCCTTGAGCCTCGCCGAGGTTCATCTTGCACGCGCACTGCAAGACCTCGCGGACACGACCGTTCGAGCGCCATTCGACGGGATTGTGGAGAGCATCGATGCCGATCCGGGTGACTTCCTCCGTGCCGGAACGCCGGTCGCGATGGTCGTCGATCTCGCGCGCGTCCGGGTCCACGCAGGAGTGACCGCGAGCGAAGCATCGCGATTGGCCGTTGGTGACCCCGTGCAAATCGTATTCGACGCCGGAAGTGGGCGGCCCTTTGAGGCCTTGGTTCAAAGTATTGGCCAAGTCGCCAATCCACGTACGGGCAACTTTTCCGTAGAGGTCTGGATGCCAAACGCGGACCGATCCATTCGCGATGGCATCACGGCGACGCTGGCGTTCAACCCTTCCACCGAGAGTGATGGCCCTCTCGTCCCGCGGGCCGCCCTTGCACGTTCGCCCCGGGGCGCCGTGGTTTTTGTCGTCGAAGGCGCGGGCGAGATCCAGAGAGCAACGCGCAGGATGGTCCGCCTGGGTCGGAGCGATCAGGACAAGGTCGAAATTCTCGATGGAGTTCAAGCAGGAGAAATGGTGGTCACCGATGGCCATTTCGCCTTGAACGATGGCTCACCTGTCCTCATCGACAGAAACAACGGGACTTGAACCATCGTGCAGAAACTTGTCCGCTGGTTCGTCGAGCGACATCTCGTCGTCCACATCATCGTACTCACGATCATTGCTCTGGGTGCACGCTCCCTCGCCAGTGCCCCCCGCGAAACATTCCCCGAGATCACCCTGCCCACTCTCTTTGTCGGAGCCGCCCTGCCAGGTGCTGCCGCGCAAGATATCGAAACAAAGCTGACACAACCGATCGAAGAAGCCGTTCAGGAACTCGACGGTGTAAGAGAATTCACATCGGTCATCACCGATAATAGTAGCCAGACCCAGATTGAGTTCCCGGAAGATGTTTCGGACGCGCGGATCCGCGACGCCGAGCAGGAACTTCGTGCACTGATCGATTCCATCACCGACTTTCCACCTGAAATGGAGGAAGAGCCTCGAGTTCAGAGGGCCAACACCAAGCGTTTCCCGGTGGTCCAGATTGCCCTCTGGGGACCGACCGATGGCGTGATTACCGCGGCCGAAAAACTTGAAGACGAGCTTCGACGGCTCGAGAATATTTCCCGAATAACGACCATCGGCCTCGAAGATCCCGAGCTACGAGTCCTCATCGACCCGCTGCTCGCCCGCGCGCATCAGGTCACCATTCTTGATGTGGTGGAAACAATTGCGAGCAGCAACGTTTCCAACACTGGCGGCGTCCTCGAAACCAGCGGCGACAGGCGACAAGTCGTTCTATGGAATCGCTTCGAGGAACCGGAAGACGCCGCCAATGCAGTGATCCGCTATCTCCCCGACGGAGGTGCACTTCATGTATCTGATGTCGCGCGCGTCGAACGCACGCGTGAAGACCGAGGCCTGATCGTTCACACCAACGGTCGACCCGGTATTGCTCTGGAGATTATCAAACGTGAAGGCTCCGATATCCTTGATACCGTCGACGAGGTTCGCGGTTTTCTCGGAACTTTCCAGATGCCCGAGGGCGTCTCGGCGCGACTGCTGAATGACGATTCGCATTGGACGAGAAACCGTATCGATCTGATTACGACCAATGGAATGGTCGGGGCTGCCCTGATCATGATCACCCTTTTTATTTTCCTGTCGCGTATCGTTGCAGTCTGGGTCCTGATCGGAGTGCCTGTTGTATTTCTGGGCACCTTTGCCCTCTTCCCCTGGCTCGGCCTGACCATCAACGTCATCTCGCTGACCGGCTGTGTCGTCGTTTTGGGAATGCTGGTGGACGATGCCGTCGTTGTCGCAGAACGCATCACGACACTTCGCCAGGAAGGTCAGTCCGCGCGCGACGCCGCCGTCCAAGGCGCCATGGAGATGATTCGACCCGTAACGGCATCGGCCATCACCACCATGCTGGCGTTCATGCCCATGTGGTCGATTGGCGGATTGGCGGGAAAAATGCTCCAAACGATGCCGACGGTTGTCATCTTGGCGCTTCTACTGTCTCTTTTCGAGTCGTTCTTTATTCTACCCGGCCATATGAGCATGGGCGGAAGTACGCCCCCTGCCAAGCGCGCTTTCGTGACACGCCTCGAGGAGATTTACCGCGGCCTGCTCCGGCGCTTGCTCCGCCGTCGCGCCTTCGTCATCGCCGGATTTTTTGCGATTCTCGCATTCGCTTTCCTGGTCGTGGGACCCCGCACCCCCGTGGTCATCTTTCCGCAGGACGACTCGCAATCCCTGTTTGCGAAAATTGTCATGCCCCCTGGAACTCCGATCGAACAAACCGAGGCAGTCGCGGCATCGATTGAGCGACAGATCCCGGAAATTACCGGCGATGATCTCCTCGCCGTCACCGCTCGAATCGGCCATAGCGAAACGGATGTAGGCTTCGAACGAGATACGGGTGCCAACACCAACGAGGCTGTTGTCCGGGCGATCTTTGATCACACGAGAAAACGCGCAACATCGAGTGCCGAATGGGTTCCCATTTTCCGGGAGAGAATCGTCGTCCCCGACGACGTCACCGTTGTCTTCGTGCCCGAGGTGCTCGGTCCACCGATGGGCTACCCCGTCGAACTCTACATCGAGAGCAATGATGACACCCAAAGGCGACAGGCTGCCAACCGCGTGGCGGAATGGCTCCGTAGCGTCGACGGCGTCAGCAATATCGATGTGGACGAAAGATCGGGACCCTTCCAGATTGATCTCAATCTCGACCCCGAACGGACGGCACTGCGAGGCTTGCGAGCGGCCGATATTGGTCGAACGCTGCAAGCCGCTTTCTACGGAATTCCGGCATCCGAACACCGCGACATCGACCAAACAACTCGATTGCTCGTGACCATCGACCCGGCCTACCGAAACTCTTTGGATTCACTTCTCGAGTTACCCATTCGTGCCCACGATGGTTCCTTGGTCCAGTTGCGCGATGTCGTGGATCCGATCGAGATGCCTGCCCTCTCGAGAATCAACCATCGCAACGGAGTTCGAGCGACGACGGTCACCGCGAATTTCGTTCCCGATAGCGGGCATACCCCCTTGTCGATGGGTCAAAAAATTGATCGCGAGTTGATGCCGGAGTTTGCCGGCGTCTCCGGTCTTGCCGTCCGACTGGGCGGAGAGGCTGTCGAAAGTCGCAAGACCGGCGGCGATATCGGAACCGCCGCACTGATAGCCATGGCAGGAATCGCCGTGACCATTGCCCTGATGCTCGGTTCATTCCTCGAAGCCTTCCTTCTGATTTCGATCATCCCCTTTGCTCTCGCGATGGTTCTCCTCGTCTTTTTCGTGCACGACCAGCCGCTATCGCTTTTTGCCATGACCGGAACGATCGGCCTCTCCGGCGTTGTGGTCAACTCGGCCATCGTCATGGTCGATTCCATTCACCGACAAGCCAAGGGCAAGGAAGTGCATGGCGCCGCCCGACAATCGCTGATTATCAAGGCAGCCAGCGGCAGACTCCGC
Organism: Candidatus Binatia bacterium; assembly: GCA_029248525.1. Classification (NCBI taxonomy): domain Bacteria; phylum Candidatus Binatota; class Binatia (SeqCode); species Binatia bacterium. The sequence continues at coordinate 16,678 of JAQWJE010000013.1, read as the reverse complement.
CCCATTCTGGTGACTTCCATTACAACACTCGGCGGTGTGATTCCGATGGCATATGGAATCGGCGGCTACGACTCGGTCGTCGCACCGATCTCACTTGCACTTGGCTGGGGCCTGGCACTCACAACCATCGCGAGCCTCGCCTTCGTTCCCGTCATCTATACAGTCGCGGGAGACCTGCAACAGTTCGCCTCACGCATTCGAGGCAAACAACCCGAAGCCCACTGATCCAAGGCGGCCGCCTGAGGGCAACGAAATCTTTCAGGAGAGCATCCCGACGACAGAGTCTCCGGCGTGGCGGAGAACAAACTTCTCGTCGTCAACGATCTTCTTCTTGGCCTTATGCGGGACGATGAAATTCCCGAGATAGAGCACGTCCATCTCGGAACGACTGAACGTATTGAAGGCGTTCGCAGGCGTTTCCACGATCGGCTCTCCCTTTAGATTGAAGCTCGTGTTGAGCACCACAGGAACACCCGTCGCTTCACCGAACTTCTCGACAACCCGATGATACGCCGGATTTGTCGACTGCCGAATGGTCTGCAGGCGACCGGAGCCATCGACATGCGTGATCGCGGGCAGCTCCTCGCGCTTATCTTCGACCACAGGAACGACATAGAGCATGAAATCAGCCGGATAATGGTCCAGTGCATTCGGGAGTTCAAAAAACTCGCTGCAGCGCTCGGCCAAAACACTGGGCGCAAAGGGACGGAAGGCCTCCCGAAACTTGATCTTCGCGTTGACGATTTCCTTCATCTCGGCGCGCCGTGGATCGGCAATAATCGATCGCGCCCCAAGAGCACGCGGGCCCCATTCCTGACGGCCGCGCATCCATCCGCCTACACGGCCGTCGAGCAAATTCTCGACGACTCGATCAAAGAATTTCTCATCGTCATCGATATGCTCGAACGGCAAATCATGCTCTTTGAGGAAATCTCCGATCTGACTCTCGCTGTACTCACTCCCCAGATAGGCCGAGTCGAGCATCGGGCCACGGGGCTTGCCCAAGACTTGATGGTAACACCACAATGCCGCCCCGATGGCCCCACCATCATCCCCGGGGCCGGGCGGTATATAGATACTCGAGAATCCGGATTCGCGAAGAATCTTCGCATTCGCGACCGAGTTCAGCGCGACCCCACCGGAGAGGCAGAGATTATCCTGGCCAGTTTTTTGCCGCATATTCCTTGCGAGCTTGATCAGGATGGATTCGGTGACTGCCTGAATCGACATCGCCACGTCACAATAAAATGGATCGAGGGTCTTGTCCCCCAGCGACGGATCACGTGGCGGGGCACCCATGCACTCGGAAAATTTGGGCGACAAGGTCTGGTCCGGAGAATGATGGAATGAGAAATAATCCAGATCCAGCCAATAGGACCCATCGCTGCCGACGTGAATCATCTTTTCGATCCGCTCGACGTAACGCGGCTCGCCATAGGGCGCCATCCCCATCAGCTTGTATTCACCTTCATTGACCTCGAAGCCGCAATACGCAGTGAAAGCCGAATAGAGCAAGCCCAGCGAATGCGGGAAACGGCTTTCCTGTTCCAGGTCGATATGATTGCCGCGACCCAGACCTGTTGTCCCGGTCGTCCACTCACCGGCCCCATCGACCGTAATAATCGCGGCCTCCTCGTAGGGCGAGCAATAAAACGAAGCTGCCGCATGCGACATATGATGGTCGCAGAAGAGAATTTTTCGAGGATCGACTTTCAACTGGTCGCGGATCAGAGGTTTGACCCAAAGTTTGTCCGTAATCCAACGACGCATCGACTCCTGAAAGACCCGATGCGATCGCGGAAAGGTAGCGAATGCCGTTAGCAAGAGGCGCTCGAATTTCACAAACGGTTTCTCGTAAAAAACGATTTGATCCACATCGTGAATCGAGATGCCGGCACGTTTGCAACAGAAATCGATCGCCCGCAACGGAAACCCGCTATCGTGCTTGATACGAGAAAATCGTTCCTCGGCTGCTGCGGCCACCACCACACCATCTTGCACCAGCGCGGCCGCGCTATCGTGGTAAAAAAAAGACAGACCAAGGACGACCATAGGATCTATTGCTGGTATCTCAACCGGTATCGAGCCTCAACTCGATGCCTCACCCGTCGGATCATGGCTTCGCCACAAGCGACTCCATGGAAACGACTTCGGCGACCGGCGTCTCGATCGAGCCCTCCGGCAACATGAAGCGCCAGAAAACCAACCCCAGGGCCCGCCCTTCGGTATCCAGCCAGTTCGGATGCCCCGGATCAGCAGGGGCCACGATAATTCGCAAACTACCGTCTTCCTCCAGCACCGTCTGCTCCCGGTTCAGGGATATCGTGCGATTCACGTAATCAAACGTCTGCATATGCCGGTTCCAGAGCACGACATTCGCACAACGGCATTCCGGCCATCGAGCCGTCATCACCAATGCCTGGTCCGGGCCGAGAAAAAACGGCGCCATGGAATAGGCAGCATCCGACGCGGCCAAACCATGATCGCCGGGCGAGACCGGAGCGGGAAAAACTCCGGGCACCTTGGACACAAAGGCCGGTGTCTCGGCGTCTGCCATCGCAGGCTGCTCCAGGGTGCGTGAGCGAATGAAATTGCCGACGCGGTCGATGCCGGCAGCCACGGTGGTATCGCTGGGCGCCGGCGGCGGTGCCGAAGCATCGCAGTTGCGAATACTTAGAGAGCAATGCCGGTTCGTATCAACAGCGGCATGAACTTTGTCTTCGAAATAATGTCGCGTCGTAATCCGGAAGGCGTCCTCGGGTAAAGGAAGCCAATTCCGCTCCTGCGGCGCACCGCCGAGACGAATCACGAAGTTGCCCGCTGCATCGATATCGAGGTCCGAGTCATTCAGAACACCGCCCAGACGCGTGCCCATCCGGCCATCTCCGACACCACATTCTATGGTAAAGGCCGTATAGACCGCGCCGCTCAGGTTGCCTTCCACCTCGTAGGAACATCCCGGATCAATCGGAGCGTCGTAATAAATCGCATCTGCATTATCACCCGTGAACTTCTTGTAGGGGGTCACAATCTTGCGAAAATCGGGATGCTTGGGATCACACTCGAAAAACGAATCGAGCCCACCCTGGAGCATATGCATCAGCGCGCGCGTGCCTTGTGCGATATCGTCTGCGGAGTTCAGGTTCCATTCCGGTCCCAGCCAGCGGCTATCCACTTCTTCCAACAAGGCGATCAAACGCCGCAGGGCTTCTCGACTGACACTCTCGGGATCCGACATCGACTTCTCCTTCTTGGGCGCGGGGCCCGTTCAACTCCGGGACCACTCTATGCTGGCCGCGGGTATTTGTACCAGCGCCACACTTCCCGACCGGCGCGGGCTGGGCTAGGACCAAGCTGTGAGCGAGATGGAAGAAATCAGAAATTGGATCGAAGCGGCTGAACGCATCGTCGCTCTGACCGGCGCCGGAATCTCCACGGATTCCGGGATCCCGGATTTTCGCGGGCCTCAGGGGCTCTGGACCAAGAACCCCAAGGCGGAAAAAATGGCCACCCTCAAACACTACGTGGCCGACCCGGAAGTGAGGGAAGCGGCATGGCAAAGCCGGCAGGCAATGTTCGGGAGCCCGCGGGATCCAAATCCGGGCCATCTCGCCCTGGTCGAACTCGAGCAACAAGGGAAATTGCAGGCGATCCTGACACAAAACGTGGACGGTCTGCATCACGCCGCGGGTTCCGACCCGGAAAAGATTGTCGAGATCCACGGCACGGTCCGCGAGGTGGTCTGCCTTTCTTGCGATCGTCGCTGGCCGATGTCGCATGCATTGGACCGTGTCAACGACGGCGAGTCCGACCCTGCGTGCATTGACTGTGCGGGGATTCTGAAATCCGCCACGATCTCCTTCGGTCAGGCTCTGGTCCCCGAAGATCTGAGTCGCGCCAAGGAGGAAGCCCGCAACTGCGATCTGCTTCTGGCGATCGGCAGCACGCTTGGCGTCTACCCGATCGCCGGAGTCGTACCTCTGGCCAGAAAAAATGGCGCACGGGTGGTGATTATCAATGGCGAGCCCACGGAAATGGATCATCAGGCAGACGCCGTCGTGCATGCCGGTATCAGCGAGACGCTGAGCCTTCTGGTCCGCTCGCCGGCCGAAAACCTCTGAGGCAGAACCCATGGACCTCATTCTCGATCAGATTCAGGAAGATGCCGCCGAGCGAGGGCTGAAACTCGACGAAGGATTTTTTCGAGCCATCGAGCTGGTGCAGGACGAAGCCCCGTTTCTCCTCGTCACCGGGCGCGCGGGGACCGGCAAGAGCACCCTGATCCACCTTCTGCGCGACTCTCTGGAAAACAAGGCGAATGTCGCTGTGGTCGCGCCTACCGGGTTGGCGGCGATTCAGATCGGGGGGCAAACCATCCACTCTTTCTGCCGCCTCCCCCCCAGGCCCGTGGAATTGACCGATATCCGCAAGCTCCGCAACCGGGCGCTCTACGAGAACCTCGACGTCTTGATCGTGGATGAAATCTCGATGGTACGTGCAGACCTCCTCGATGGAATGGAGAAGTTCCTCCGCATGAATGGGCCCTACCGCGACCGCCCCTTCGGTGGCGTGCGGATGATCTGCGTGGGCGATCTCTTTCAACTCGCCCCTGTGGTCCGCGAGGCTGAAAAACCTTTTTTTGACACCCATTATGCCAGCGAATGGTTCTTTGATGCCCTCTGCCTGCAGGATGCGGTGCTGCAGCATGTCGAACTGGAAACCGTGTATCGACAGGAGGATGCCGAAGATCTCGCGCTGCTTGAAGCTGTCCGCGACGGCGGTCCCGGCGCACCTGCGGCCATCGAGGCAATCAACGAACGGTGCCGGGTCGGATTTCCGGACGGGATTGACGCTGCCGCACTCGAGGGACGCGTCACCCTGACCACACGAGTCAACGACGCCGAAACTCGGAATCGCTATCAACTCCGGGAGCTCACCGACGCTTCTCGTCGGTATTTGGGTCGGACCGAGGGCGAGTTGCCCCCGACAAAGGAGCGGCTCCCCGCCCCCATGCAGCTGGATCTTGCCGTAGGAGCTCAGGTGCTGTTTACCCGCAACGATTCGGGGCACCGTTGGGTCAATGGCACCCTGGGGCGCGTGGTCGAGGTCGGCGAGGAAAGTGCCGAGGTCGAGATTCTTTGGGGTCCCGGAACCGGCGACGTTCATGAGGTCCGCGAGGTGACTTGGGAATCGACCTCTTTTGAGTGGAACCCGGGGGCCGGGCGCATCGAAAGCCGCGTGATCGGCAAATATCACCAGCTGCCGCTGGTTTTGGCCTGGGCGATCACCATTCATAAAAGTCAGGGAATGACTCTCGAGAAAATGGCCATCGACCTTGGCCGCGGCGCGTTTGCCGACGGTCAACTCTACGTCGCTCTCAGCCGCTGCCGTCGCCTCGAAGACGTGCTGCTCCTGCGACCCATCCGCACCAGCGATCTGCATGTCGCGGACGCTGTGCGCCAATTCGAGTCGGCCCTGCAGACGGGCCGGCTGGCCCGCCCGGTCCAACCCAGCTTCTACTGAAAATCTTTGGGTTTCTCTGGATCAGCTTGCAGGAGCTCCGGAATCGACGTAGGCCAGAGAGCGTATACTAGGCGCCTAGGAGGGCTCATAATGAACGCTAAATTAATTCGGAACTTTGGGATTGCGGCCAGCTTCGCGCTACTCGCAGGATGTGCGCAACAAGGCACCATCCTCGGCCGATTGGAAGTCCCCGGCGAAAAAGCAACCACGCCCGTCACCATGAACTGGAATACCCCCGGCTTCAGCGGTGGGGGCACCATGTCGGTACACGTCCCCTCGGGGGAGCTTTATACCGGCAAATATCTCCAGATCACTTCCTCCACCAGCGCCAATACCCTCGGCGGAGGCGGCTATATGGGCGGCTGGGGCGGCGGCTGGGGCGCCGGCGGCGGCTACTGGAATGATTGGGGCCCCTACGGGAGTCCCTGGGGTTATGGAAATAACTACTCGACCTTTGTGAAAAACTATAGCGGCAAGGTCATCGCGACGCTCTTTGGCGACAAGGGGGGCACCATGCGCTGCCGTTTCCACCTCTCGCAGCCCGCAGCCGGCATGGAAGGCGGCGGCGTAGGCGAATGCCAAACCAAGAGCGGCGAAAAGATCATCGCCCAATTCTGATCGACCCGAGACCGAGGGCCATGATCCTGAATCATGGCCCTCGGAGCCTCACCGAAGGCCGCGTGCATCGAGTCGACACGCCCCCCGATCTCAGTTTTTGCCAGCTTGCGATCGAAACGACTCTGCGGAACTGTTAAGCAAGACCCATGCGGACGGAGGGGTTGGTGGAAGAGGTTGTTGGGGAGGAAGAAGCGACGCCGCTTCCGATCACCCTCGCACTTGGGGTATGGCTGATATCGGCTCTGATTCTCGTCGGAGCCTCTGTTCTCGGCGGTACCTCTCCCCAATAGCAATCGCCGGGCTGGCGAAGACCGTTCGAGCGCCTGCTTCCGCGGTTGACCTCCCGTGATCCCGCCGGGAATTTGCGGGGCACCGGCGACTCGACCGAGACTCAGGTCGCGTCAGTCCCCGGCCCAACTCTTTCGGCACAAAAAAGCCCCCGACCCGAAGGTCGAGGGCTTTGAAAACCATCTGCCGGAAAGCGGTTCCCCTTGGAAACCGCTTTCCGAACAAAGGGAAATCAGTACTCCATGGAAATGCCGGCACCGAAGTTCGGCTTCCAATCCGAACCACCCGTACGAATTGCCGCAGCCTGCCAGATGCCGGTGATCCCGGTCCAGACAGACCAGTCGCCGTAGCCCGCAGGCACAAACGACAGAGGTGCCGCTCCGGAGAGGCCCAGCGAAGCAAAGCCGAGCGTGTCGCCACCGTAGTAGTAGTCCTCGCCAATGGCCATGCCCAAAGCAATCGGGGCGCTGACCGTAATCGGCGTGGAGCCATCTTCGTTGAAGGTGTATCCCGGCTCGGCGCCGATTTCGAGATAGCTGCCGTTCTTGTTGCCGTTGATACCGCTGCTGCCGCCTGCCACTTCAAAAGCGAACAACGCGTAGGGAGAGAGAGCAAAGGCACCCAAATGCTCGGAGTCATCGAAGCTGATTCCGAGATCCAATTCCTGAATCGTCGAGAATCCGTTGTTGGGGTAGAGATAGTTGACGTAGCTCACCGAAGCGGTGAAACCGGCGCCCAGCGATGCACTCACGCCGACGTAGAGATCCAACTCATAAAGAGGAGCCGGATTTTGCGTGGCATCCAGATTCCCGAAACCAAGATCCTTGGAGTTCAGGCTGGCCCACGTGCCCACAAAGAACGAAACGTTCTGGAAAGGGCCTTCGCCGTTATCGACCAACTGGATCGCTATCTCGGCCCAGGGCTGCGCCTGCAAACCGGCTGTCTGCTGGGTCAGTCCACGGAAGAAGTACTTGTCGTAGAGGTCCACGCCGCCGGCGATCGTGATGAAACCGTTATTGCCCACGGGGCAATCGGCACATCCTTCTTCGACTACGACGATTTCCTCGCCAACGATTACGGCTTCGCCGGGGACGACCTCGTCCGCCTGCGCCGCACCCGCCATTGCGAGCGAACCCGCAGCCATCATTGCCACCGCGAAGCGGAAGCTCTTTCCTGTTTTCAAACTCTTCATTTTCTTTTTCTCCTCATTCAATTCTGGGCGAGCCTTTGGACCCATTGGGGACGCCCCCCAACGAGATCAAGCTTTGCGCAAAGTTCGCACTTGGGATCCTTTGATCCGAGAGCCAATCCTGCAACGCAGGCCACACCACATCCACACAGCAACCATCATGCCCGAACGTCGTCACCACCTTGGGACAACGAGAAGTCGCTCCATTCTACAGAAATCATGGGGTTCAATGCAAGCACCGCCCAACCCCCCTGATCTCGAGTGCCTAAATCAGCAGCGATTGCCCAAACGCGGGGCATACCATTGCCTTTTCCAACCTCTGGCTACGCCATCGGCAGTTTTCCAAAAAATCATGCCTCAATTCATCCCGAACCATGGAGCAAGCCCACCCTTCCGACTATGATCGGGGTCCGCGATGCGAGTTTACCATGACCTTCTGGAGAGAATCCTTGCCACCGGTACCGACCGCAGTGACCGCACGGGGACCGGCACACGAAGCGTTTTCGGCCATCAAATGCGCTTCGATCTGGCTCAGGGGTTTCCTTGCCTGACCACAAAAAAGCTCCACTTACGCTCAATTATTATTGAACTCCTCTGGTTTTTACGCGGTGAGACCAACATCGCATGGCTGAAACAGAACAACGTTTCCATCTGGGACGAGTGGGCAGATGCCGAAGGCGACCTGGGGCCGGTATACGGCCATCAGTGGCGCTCCTGGCCGGGCCGGGGCGGCGAGACCATTGACCAGATCGCCTGGGTCGAGAATGAAATTCGCACTAATCCGGACTCCCGGAGGCTCATGGTTACGGCCTGGAACCCAACGGATGTCGAAAAAATGGCCCTGCCCCCCTGCCATTGCCTGTTTCAGTTCTATGTCAGTCAGGGCCGGCTCTCGTGCCAGCTCTACCAACGAAGCGCGGACGTTTTTCTGGGCGTTCCCTTCAATATCGCCTCGTATGCTCTCCTCACACAGATGCTGGCGATGACCACAGGTCTGGCGCCTGGCGAGTTCGTCCACACTCTCGGCGACGCCCATCTCTACGCCAACCACCTCGACCAGGCGCGGCTCCAGTTGGAGCGAGAGCCACGGGAACTCCCGACGATGCGAATCCTGCAGCCCAGAGAATCCATCTTCGATTTCACCTACGAGGATTTTTCCCTCGAAGCCTACGATCCTCATCCCCATATCAAGGCCGCGGTCGCGATTTGAAAGTTTCGCTGATCGTTGCTGCCGGTGAGAATAACGTGATCGGGCAGCGCGGCGACCTTCCCTGGCGCCTTCCGGAGGATTTGAAACGATTCCGAGCTCTGACGACCGGACATCATATTCTGATGGGCCGGCGCACCTGGGATTCGATTGGCCGACCTCTGCCCGGGCGCACCAGTTTGGTGCTCTCCCGCTCGAAATCTCTCGAGTTGCCGGGCGCTCGGGTCCTGCCCGATCTCACCGAGGCACTCAAGGCAGCACAGAGCGCTGGAGAAACCGAAGCCTTCGTTATCGGCGGGGCATCGCTCTACGCCGAAGCCCTCCCTCTTGCGGACAGAATCTATCTGACCCGTGTTCATGCGGCCCCTGAAGGCGACGTCTTTCTGCCTCCAATCGACACCTCACTTTTTCAGGAAGAGCGCGGCAAGACCCATCCGGCCGACAGCAAGCATACGTTTTCCTTCAATTTTTCAATACTTTCGCGAGTGGCAGGGCCGACGAACCCCGAGGGCTTGTGATCAACCCCGGATGGCTCAATACTCCGATGATGCGCATCCGGAATCCGCTTCGTCGCACGGGAATCATACTAGCCTCGCTTTGCCTCCTCGGACTCGGCCCCGAAACAAGCCACGCCGAAGACGCCTGGGTCAGCGGCAAGGTGACCTTGAACCTCCGGCGTGGCCCTGGCACGCAATACAAGATCCTCGGCAAGATCTCGGCCGAGGCACATGTGGACATCCTCAACTCGCGCGAGGGTTGGCGAGAGGTCCAACCGGACGAGGGCCGCTCGGGCTGGATTCCCTCGGGCTATCTGGTGGACACCCCACCCGCCAGTATCCAGTTGGAAACCGTCACCGCGGCCCTGGCGGCCACCAAAGAATCTCTCCTACAGGCCCAAACCGAAGCCGCTCGCATCACCAACGGCCTGCGGTCGCGAACCGAGGAACTCGAATCCGAGAACCTTGCACTGGAGAGCCGCGACAAAAATCAGGTCGCCAAAATCGACCTGCTACAGGCCGAGCGAGACCAACTCCGGGCCGACGTTCGATGGCGAGAATGGCTGACGGGCGGAGGGATCCTTCTGTTCGGCATGGCGCTGGGTGCTGTCTTGCGCGGGAACGGACGCAAGAAGAACTCACGCGTCCGGCTCTGAGTCTCCCCGCGGATCCGAGCGCCGCAAGCGAAAAATCGCACGCACGGGCAACTCGAGGCTCCGCGAGATCTTGAGCGCGGTCAGCAGGTTCGGCTGCACCCGCCCATGCTTGATGCGATTGAGGTGGCCCTGGTCCATTTCGCAATGGAAGGCCAGTTCGCTCTCGCGCCATCCCGAAGCTGCGAGTATTTTTGCGATGCGGTTGTCGAGACTCAGGCGGACCATCGGCCCCTCATATTGCCGATGTTCTTGGCTGTCTCTCCCGACGATGAACTCGCGCGTGCCGGCGCTGATTTTTTCGTGTCATCCAATGAGAAAATCTCCTCGACCTCCAGACCGAGGATTTCACAAATCCGCAAAGCCGTTTTCAAACTGGGCACAACATGCCCATTTTTGATCCGATTGAAATGGCTGGGGTCCATCTCGCACCAACTCGCAAAATCCTTCCCCAGAACCTCGCGCTCGAAAAGAACCCGGTGCAATCGATTCCGAATCATCTTCAATGGTTCACCTCCCATGGTCAGACGGGGTCCGGAACAGGACCCGACCTCAGCAAAAGTCAGAGAATGGCTCGACGCGTAACGCCTCTTGCAGTATTCCGGCACTAGAGGTGGAAGGAAGTGACACGCATGCAAGGTGGACTTGAGGGAAAATCAATTCTGGTAACCGGAGGAGGCACCGGCATCGGCCATGCCTGTGCCGCCGCGCTGGCAGCCGACGGCGCGCAAGTGATGATCTGCGGCCGGACCGAATCCAGCCTGGTCGACTCCGCTGGACGTGCCCGCGACAAGGCGGGCTTCGGTGGCGATGTCCAACATCGGGTCTGCGATGTGACCGATGAGGACTCGGTGCGCGAGACCATCGAATCCACAGCCTCACTCACCGGCACCCTCGACGGTGTGGTCGCGAATGCCGGTGGTGGGGGCATGATCGCGCCATTTCATATGCAGGAAAAGGACGAATTCCTGCGGGTCCTGCAACTCAATGTGTTGGGGACCATGCTCTGCATCAAACATGCGGTTCCGCTGATGCGAGACGCGGGCGGCGGCTCTTTTGTCGGCATGTCTTCGCTCGCGGGCCATGTCACGCACCCTCTTTTCGGGGCCTATACGGCCGGCAAGGCCGGGATCGAGCAAATGATGCGCAATGCCGCCGACGAGTTCGGTCCGGCAAAGATCCGCTTCAATAGTGTTCGACCCGGGTTTATTGCCACCGAGATCATGGAGGGGGTCCCCCGCGACAGTGAAGTCTTCGAGAGTTACGTCAAGAACACGCCGCTGGGGGATGTCGGCGAACCCGAGGACGTGGGCCATCTGGTCCGGTTCCTGATCGGAGATCAGGCCCGCTGGATCACCGGGGCCGCCATCAATATTGACGGCGGCCAAGCCCTGCGGCGAGGTCCCGACTTTTCGTCATTCCTGCGCGACGCGGTGGGCGATGAAGTGCTGACGGGTAAAAAACCCGGCTGAATTGGTCGTGGCGCGATATAAGGCGCGAGGTCAGGTGCCGCCCAACCACCGCAGAATCATCGCACGATCCTGATCGAGCTCGGGTGCGGGCCGGTGGGTCTCGGGCTCAGGTACGCCCGACATCTTGATGGGGTTGCCCGGCACCCGCAGCGTGCCGATCGGTGGATCTTCCACCGACCGAATCATCTTGCGGGCGGCCACCTGATCGAGGCGCGCCACGTCGGCAACAGTGTTGATCGGGGCTACCGGAATGCGGGCCTTCTCGAGCACGCCGAGCCAATGCGCGGCATCTTCCGAGGCAAAGGTCTGCTCGACCTGGCGCTCGAGTTCGTCGATATTCTGACGTCGCAGGTCGGCTGTGAGGAAGCGTTCGTCCTCCTTCAGATCCGAGCGCCCGATCGCATCACAGAAATCCCAGTAAAGTTCGTCATGGCCCGCGCAGACCACCAATTGCCCCTGCTTCGCACGAAAAGCCTGAAATGGAGCGATATTGGGATGGCGCGTGCCGAGCGGACCGGGAACTTCACCCGTCGCCAGATGGCGGGTGAGCGCGTTCTCGAGAATCGCGACCTGAGCATCGAGCATCGCCACATCGATTTTCAGGCCCCGACCGGTTTCTTCGCGTTTATAGAGAGCCGAGTTGATCCCGATGGTCAGGAAGAGTCCCGCCACGATATCGCCGACCGATACACCGACCCGCACCGGATCGCCGCCGAGAGGTCCCGTGAGACTCATCAGGCCGCTCATCGCCTGCACGACCATATCGTAAGCGGGACGCGGGGAGAGCGGCCCGGTGTGACCGAAACCGGAGGCCGCCGCATAGATCAAGCGTGGGTAGCGCTCGTGCAAGGCATCGAAACCGTAGCCAAGACGTTCCATCACGCCGGGTCGGTAGTTCTCGACCACAACATCCGCCTCTGCCAACAGATCCTCGAAAATGGCGCGATCCTCGTCCTTTTTCAGATCGAGAAGGATCGACTCCTTGTCGTAGTTCAGGCCCGCGTAATAGAGACTTTTCCCGCCGACAAAGGGCCCCAGCGTCCGCGCGGCATCCTGTGAATGGCCGGGGCCTTCGATCTTGATCACGCGCGCCCCCAAATGCCCCAGCACCATCGTGCAATAGGGTCCGGCCAACACCCGAGTCAGGTCGAGAACAGTAATTCCAGCAAGCGGTCGTGGATCCATAAATCCGTTTAAGCCTGCCGTCGACCGGATACGCAAACCAAACACTCGGAGCGAAGCACCCACCCGAAAACGCTAGACGAATGGACGATTTCCTGAGAATAGATGCAAGCGGCCCAATCCAGCGGTCGCGGGGGGAATCGAATGCGTAAAGCCAATGCCAAGCTGATGCCGGTCCATTTTGTTGCGGTCCTGAGCCTTGCCCTGCTGAGTTTTGCCAGCCGCGCCACAGCGCAGGAAGATGCGGGTGGCATTGTCACCGATCCCGCCGCCGAATTCTTCGACGAGGCCGATACCGGCGGGATCACCGACGAGATCGACGCCATGGACGCGCAAGTCGAGGCCGCCGCCGACAACGACGGCGAAATCCCCGAGGTCTCACGCCGCACCGCCAACCGGATCGAAGAGATCGTCGTCAGCGCGCGCAAGCGCGAAGAAGCTCTGGAAGACACGCCGATTGCCGTGACTGCGCTGAGCGACAATATGCTGCGCGACGCCGGCATCGAGCGACTCGACGAAATCCAGAACCTTGTGCCCAACCTGCAGATCCGCGACGGCATCACCGGCTATGATGCCACCGTGATCATCCGCGGCGTCGGCCAGGGCGACACCGAGATCACCTTCGACCCCGGCGTCGGCATCTATGTGGACGGCGTCTATCTTGCCCGCTCGCAAGGATCGATCCTCAGCCTGGTCGACACCCAGAGCATCGAAGTCCTGCGCGGGCCGCAGGGAACACTCTTCGGGAAAAACACCGTCGGTGGTGCCATCAACCTGACCACGATCAAACCCGCACAGGAACTCGGTGCCTATGCCTACCTGCGCGCCGGCACGCTCGGCACCGTCGATACCCGCGTTTCGCTCGATCTCCCGATTGATATCGGCTGGCTGGAAGACAAACTCTTCTCTCGTTTCACCTTCGCCTCACAGAATGAGCGCGGCTACGTGTATGACGCGGGCAACGATGTCTACCTGAACAATCATGCTTCACTCGGTTTTCTGGGCAGCCTGCGATTCCTGCCCACCGACGAGCTGACGATCGAAGTGACCGGTAGCTGGTTCAAGGACCAGACCCGGGCACGAGGGGCCAAATGCGTCTTTGTGCAATCAACGCTTTTGACCGACAGCTTCCTTCCAAATGCAGGGGCTGATTACTTTGATGCATGCGAGGGAAGCACCGCTTATAATATCGCCCTGAATACCCCGCAGCTGGCCACCATCGAAAGTTATGGTACCTGGGCCACCGCGACCTATGAAGCGGGCGCCTTCGGCTTCATCGAGGATCTCCAACTTAAATCGATTACATCCTGGCGCGCGCAAGAGTCCCGCGAGAAGACCGATATCGACATGACCACTCAGCCGGTGGGTTACCGCGGAGCCGCGGGCGGAAACCGCGATTTCAGTGGCCTTGGCGCCAACGAGGTTGGCGGACCAGGAGCCTGGGGAGAGCCTGGCAACGCGTGGCAGGCCAGTCAGGAAGCGCAGGCCACCGTCGAGACCTGGGACGGGCGCGCGGTGGGTGTCTTTGGTGCCTATGGCTTCTGGGAAAAGGCAGATACCACCCGCGCCGAGGAGTATTTCCCGAGCGTCGCGACCAGGACTCAGGGCGGATCGACACTGAAAGAGATCGAGGTCGACAACTGGTCCTGGGCACTTTTCGCACAAGCCACCGTCGACCCGGTGGAGTGGCTCGGGATCACCGCCGGACTCCGCTATAGTCAGGACAAGAAGGGATATGACCAGCTTATGTCGATCCCGCCCCTCTACAACCGCGAAACAGGGCAGGAAACCACCTTCAAGCCGCTCGTCGGTACCGTTGATCCGGAAACCGGCGCTCTCGTACCAACCTCTCTTTCGCAAACCTATTCTGCCTGGACACCGATGGCGAGTGTCGCCTACCGAATGCCCGAAGCTTACTTCGACGATACCGAGATCGACAGCCTGATGGCCTACTTCACCTACAGTCGCGGCTACAAGGCGGGCGGCTTCAACGGCGGGGCGCGGTCCGATTCGCAATCCAACCTGAACGCTTATGACCCCGAGACTCTCGACAACTTCGAGATCGGATCGAAGATGATTGCTTTCGAGCAGCGACTGACCCTCAACGCTGCAGTCTTCATGGGGCAATATGACGAGATCCAGGTGCGTACGATTGTGCCGCAACCTTGTTCTCCCCAACCCTGCGTCCCGCAAGTCGACCTGGTGATCGAGAATGCCGCCAGCGCCGCGACGCGCGGTCTGGAATTGGAGTTCATGGCTCTTCCCATTGAAGGCCTGCGGATTCAGGGTTCATTCGCCTTGCTCGATGCGAAGTACAACAGCTTTCCCAGAGCCGCATCCGACCTGGTTGATCCGACATTTGATCCCGACAACGCTTTTGTAAACCGCTCGGGCGAGACCTTCCCGGGCGTGCCGCAGATGCAGACCCATCTTGGCGCACAATATTCCTTCCCGATCGATCTGGGCAGCTCGATGATGAACGGTTGGATCACGCCTCGCTTTGATTGGTCCTTCCAGACCTCGGTCCACTACTATGGGCCCGAATTGACCTCGGCCACCCAACCCGCCTACCACCTGCTGCACCTGCGCTTGTCGTATGAGTTCATGAACGATCAGGCGCAATTTGCTCTCTGGGGCAAGAACGTCACGAACACGAGGTATTTCAATAATGCCACACCGGTTGCCAGCACCATGGGCACCGTCATGCAATTCTACGCGCCGCCGGCGACCTTCGGCGCCGAATTCAGCTACCGCTTCTGATGCTATGCGGATGTCGGCTGAGGGACTGCCTGCGGGCAGGCCTTCAGCCGGCCACGCGCCGCGCCATGTCCAGCGAGGCCTCGGCCAGGTAGGTCACCTGCGCTTCGAATTGGGTGAGATCCACTTTCTGATCCCCCATGACTTTCTTGCGAAACCGGGCGTAGACACCCTCGCAGATCGAGGCCAGACGCCATAACTGAAACGCCTGATAGTATTCGATATTGCGAACCTCGCGGCCGGTGCGTTCGGTGTAGATGGCCAGAAACTCTTCCTTGGACGGGCACCCCGCAAGCACCACGCTGAGCGTCGCCGAGCCCGCGCTGGCTTCCGGCCAGTTGTTCAGCAGGTAGCCGATGTCAGCCAGGGTATCGCCGAGTGTGCAGAGCTCCCAATCCAGCACGGCGGCCACGCGGCCTTCCGGGGCCAGCAGCACATTGCCGAGGCGATAATCCCCGTGCACGATGCCGGTGTAGCGCTGCTCGGGCTGCATATCGACGAGCAGGTCGTAGGAGGATTCCATCGCCGGCAACTCGCGTTGCTTGGACTTCTCCCATTGTCCGCGCCAGCGCTTCAGCTGTCGTCCGAGGTAGTCTTCCTTTTTACCCAGATCCCCCAGACCGATATCGTCCGGATCCACCGTGTGCAGATCAGCAATCACCTCGATCATATGCTCCATGGTGCGCCGGCCGGCGGCAGCATCGAATTGATCTTCACCGCTGCCGGGCTCACCCAGCACCACACCCTCGACAAAGTCCATCACGTAGAAGGGAGCACCATTGACCTCTTCGTCCAGGCAAAGTCCGAGTGCCGGCGGCACCGGAACCGTGCTGGCCCCGACGGCCGCGATGATACGATGCTCACGCGCCATATCATGAGCGGTTGCCAGAACGGCACCCATCGGGGGCCGCCGCAAAACCAGCAACTTCCCGTCCGCGCCCTGCACACGGAAGGTCAAATTCGAGCGACCGCCTGCGATAGGAGAAAACGTGAACGGAGCTTTCACTCCTTCGATCTCGGCCTCAAGCCAGGCGCTTACTTTTTCAATATCGATACCGTCGGGCATCCCTAGCCATTAACGACTGAGCGCCCGGACTCCAACCGGAAACGGGGTCCCGCGCCGAAACCTCGCTTCAAGGCGTCGGTGTGGGTGTCGGTGTCGGCGTCGGCGTCGGTGTCGGTGTCGGTGTCGGTGTCGGTGTCGGTGTCGGTGTCGGTGTCGGTGTCGGTGTCGGTGTCGGTGTCGGTGTCGGTGTCGGTGTCGGTGTCGGTGTCGGTGTCGGTGTCGGTGT